>NZ_JBHZCI010000006.1:218112-228778 GCF_042755185.1 Streptomyces sp. NPDC059166
GACCTCCCCCGTCCACGAGATCTACAAGGCACCCGCTCATCCGTACACCAAGGGACTCCTCCGCTCGATCCCGCGCCTGGACCAGAAGGGGCAGGAGCTCTACGCGATCAAGGGCCTGCCGCCCAACCTGCTGCACATCCCGCCCGGCTGCGCGTTCAACCCGCGCTGCCCGATGGCGCAGGACGTCTGCCGCACGGACGTGCCCCCGCTGTACGAGGTGAGCGGGGAACGCCGGAGCGCCTGCCACTTCTGGAAGGAGACGCTCGATGCACGCTGAGGACGCGGCACACGGGAACGGCGGCGCGGGAGGGTCCACGCTGCTCTCGAAGGCGCGGCTGACCGGACGGACCGGTCCCTGGTCCGAGGGCGAACCGATCCTGGAGGTGCGCGGCCTGGTCAAGCACTACCCGCTGACCCAGGGCGTCCTCTTCAAGAAGCAGATCGGCGCGGTCAAGGCCGTCGACGGTGTGGACTTCGACCTCGCGGCCGGTGAGACGCTGGGGATCGTGGGGGAGTCCGGCTGCGGGAAGTCGACCGTCGCCAAGATGCTGGTGCATCTGGAGCCCCCGACCGGGGGCGTCATCCGCTACAAGGGCGAGGACGTCACCAAACTGTCCGGCCGGGCGCTGAAGGCTGTGCGCCGCAACATCCAGATGGTCTTCCAGGACCCGTACACCTCGCTGAACCCGCGCATGACGGTCGGCGACATCATCGGGGAGCCGTACGAGATCCACCCCGAGGTGGCGCCGAAGGGCAGCCGCAGGCAGAAGGTCCAGGACCTCCTCGACGTCGTCGGGTTGAACCCGGAGTACATCAACCGCTATCCGCACCAGTTCTCCGGCGGCCAGCGCCAGCGCATCGGGATCGCCCGCGGCCTCGCGCTCAACCCCGAGATCATCGTCGCGGACGAACCGGTCTCGGCCCTGGACGTGTCGGTCCAGGCCCAGGTGGTCAACCTGCTCGACCGGCTGCAGGCGGAGTTCGACCTCAGCTTCGTCTTCATCGCGCACGACCTGTCGATCGTCCGGCACATCTCCGACCGGGTCGGTGTCATGTACCTCGGCCGCATCGTCGAGATCGGGACGGACCAGGAGATCTACGACCACCCGACGCACCCCTACACCCAGGCGCTGCTGTCGGCGGTCCCGGTGCCCGACCCCGGTGCCCGTGAGCACCGCGAGCGGATCATCCTGCACGGCGACGTGCCCTCACCGGCGAACATCCCCTCCGGCTGCCGCTTCCGCACCCGCTGCTGGAAGGCGCAGGAGCGGTGCGAACGCGAGGTGCCGCTGCTGGCGGTTCCGGCGCCCCTCCGCGACTCGGCCACCCCCGCACGGCACGACTCGGCCTGTCACTTCGCCGAGGAGAAGCAGGTCGTGCCCCATGAGACGCCCGGCGCACCGGACGTGCTGCCGCCGCCCGACGGCACCGGCGAAGGGGAGGCGCAGGCGCCGGACGCGAGTGACGGAGAGCGATGAATGAGCCTCATGTCCGTTAACACAGAGGCAACTTGACTGTCGCCGCACCGATATACGAACGTCCCACCATAGAGAGCGTACGGCCGTGCGGGTGCCGTGAACCGGCCGGGGCGTTCATCACGTCGCCCCGGCCGGTTACCCGCGCCCCGGGCTCCCCGGAGGTCCTCTTGTCCAACCGCGGGCAGCGGTGGACCATCGACGGGTGATACTCACTCGGGGAGCACGCGTCACCGGAGCCGTCCTGACCGGCGTGCTCGCCGCCATGGTCCTGGCCTGGATCGTGCGCGACCTCCGCGCGGTGGGCGATCCGCTCGACCTGCCGCGCTACTGGGCCGGGTACACGGACACCCGGCCCGAGGGCCTCCCCGCCACGCTCAGCACCGACCCGGTGCTCCTCGTCGTGTACGTCTGCGCGTTCTTCGCCGCCCTGCGCTCCTCGGTGGCGGCTGCCACGCTCGTCGCCACCGGTCTGGTCACCGTCGCTCTCCGGCTGCCCGGCGTCTGGACCATCGGCGCGTCCTGGACGGACGAGCGGTACGGCGGGGAACTGCGCACCCGCGCACTCCTGGGGACGTTCGTCGCCCTGGCCGCTGGACTGGCCCTGGTCGTCACGGGCGCGGCGGGCCGCCGCAGGCCCGGCGATCAGTACGAGCGGCTGCCCACCAGGCCCGGCCGGGCCGCCGGAGCCGCGGTGTTCGTGGTGCTCGGCATCTCGGGAGCCGTGGTGATCGCCTGGGAGGTCCGCCAGTACCTCACCCTGCCCTCCGCGCTCTACCCCGACTGGTTCATCGGCGGACGGGTCATATCGATCGGGCTGACCGCCGCCCCGCCCGGCTGGAGCAGCGCGGTCCTGGCCGTGATCTGCCTGGTGGTGGCCTGGACCGCGCTCTTCCGCGCGGTCCACTCAAGGCCGCTCGGCATGATCGCGGCAGGATTCCTGCTGGTTTCGGGTGCCACGGGGATCGCCCGCGCCTTCCACCACCGGGTGATCGACCGGATCGGCGACCTGGGGACCGAGCAGCAGCTGATGGTCCTCACCTCGTTCCTCTTCGCCGTCGCCGGGGCGGTGGCCCTGCCGGCCCTGGCCCGCCGGGGTTTCGAGGACGTGGAGCGGCCACCCCAGGACGACCGCGGGTACGGCTACCCGCACACCGGTGATCCGGGGTACGGCTACCCGCACGCCGGTGATCCCGGGTACGGCCGTCCGCGGCCGGACGGCCGGGGATACGGCTACCCGCAGGCGAGTACGCCGCCGTACGGCTACCCGCAGGCGGGCGGAGGGACCGGGTCCCCGCCGCCGCCCGCGTCGCCGCCGCCCGGCTGGTGAGGACGTCCGGCCGGTGAACGCACGGCCGGCGACGACGGCCGGCCGGGAAGGGCCGGGCTTCACGCCCGGGGCAGCCCCAGGGAGCGCCTGAGGAAGTCCACCTGGAGCAGCAGCAGGTTCTCGGCCACCTGCTCCTGCGGGGTCATGTGCGTCACCCCGCTCAGCGGCAGGACCTCGTGCGGGCGCCCCGCGGACAGCAGTGCGGAGGAGAGCCGCAGCGCGTGCGCGACCACCACGTTGTCGTCGGCCAGGCCGTGGACGATCATCATCGGCCGCGCGGTGCCGGCCGGCTCGGAGAGCCCTTCGTCGGTCACCAGGGAACTGTGCGCGTAGACCTCGGGCTGCTTCGCGGGATCGCCGAGGTACCGCTCGGTGTAGTGGGTGTCGTACAGCCGCCAGTCCGTCACCGGCGCTCCCACGACGGCGGCGTGGAAGACGTCAGGGCGCCGCAGCACGGCCAGGGCGGAGAGGTAACCGCCGTACGACCAGCCCCGGATCGCGACCTTCGAGAGATCCAGCGGGAAGCTCTCGGCCAGGGCGTGCAGCGCCTCGACCTGGTCGTCGAGGGTCAGGGTGAAGTCGTCCCTGATCGCCTTCTCCCAGCCGGGCGAGCGGCCGGGAGCGCCCCGGCCGTCCGCGACGACGACGGCGAAACCCTGGTCCGCGAACCACTGGGACGTGAGGTGCGCGTTGTGCGCGGCGACCACACGGCGGCCGTGCGGCCCTCCGTACGGGTCCATCAGCACCGGAAGCGGACCGTCTGATTCCTGGTAGCCGTCGGGGAGCAGCACGGCGCACGGGATGCGCCGTGCGCCCCCTTCGGTCAGCCGGACCCTCGCGGTGAGGACCGGCTCCTGCGCGAGGTTGGCCACCGTCGCGATCCGCTTGCCGCCACGCAGCACCCGCACGGACGTCCCGTGGCTCTCCAGGGACGCCGACACCAGCACCGTCACCTCACCCGCGCGTACCGCGGAGTGCACTCCCCGGCCCTCGCTGACGCGCTCCACGCCCAGTTCGTTGACCCGGTACACGTGGCTCTGCCCCGTCTCCGGATCCGCCGCGCCCTCGCCCGCGGTGGCCTGCACCAGGATGTCCGACTCGCCGATGTCCAGCACCGCCTG
Organism: Streptomyces sp. NPDC059166; assembly: GCF_042755185.1. Taxonomy (NCBI): domain Bacteria; kingdom Bacillati; phylum Actinomycetota; class Actinomycetes; order Kitasatosporales; family Streptomycetaceae; genus Streptomyces; species Streptomyces sp. NPDC059166. The sequence goes on from NZ_JBHZCI010000006.1 coordinate 222,039, forward strand.
GATGTGCAACTGGTCGCCGGTCAGCGGCCGGTCGCCGACCGAGAGCACCCGCGCGCCCCCCTCGTCGGCGATCCGTACGAGCCGGCCGTCCGGGGCCCACGCAGGCACCCCGGCGAAGAGATCCAGCCAGACGTCGTCCTCGTCGACATGCACGGTTCGGGTCGTGCCGGTCTCCGTGTCGATGGCCAGATGCAGCTGACTGCGCTGGTCACGGGCCTGCACCAGGATCAGCGGGGCACCGTTCGGCGACCAGTGCACCCGGGCCAGGTACGGGAACCGGCCACGGTCCCAGACGACCTCCGTGCGGGTCCCGTCCAGATCCGTCACGAAGAGCCGCACCTCAGCGTCGGCCGTCCCCGCCGCCGGGTAGCCCACCTCGGCCGGCCTGTTGCCGGGCTGCGCCGGATCGGCGATCCACCACCGCTGTACGGCGCTGTCGTCGACCCGGGCGACCAGCAGGCGGTCCGACTCCGGCGACCACCAGAATCCGCGGTAGCGGCTCATCTCCTCGGCCGCGATGAACTCCGCCAGGCCGTACGAGACGTGGTCGCTCTCCGGCTCGGCCACGGCCCGGTCGCCGTCGCCCTCCGCGCCCACCACCCGGAGCGCGCCCTTGGACACGTAGGCGATGTGCCGCCCGTCGGGAGAGGGGCGCGGATCGATCACCGGACCGGGCACCGGCAGGGCGCGCGCCGTGCCCGCGCGCAACTCCGCGACGAACGCCTTGCCGGAGTGCGCGAACGCGGCCAACTCGACGGCGCCGTCCACCGCGTAGCCCACGATGCCGGCCGACCCCTCCCTCGTCCGCTCACGCCGTGCCCGCTCCTGCGGCGACAGCCTCTCCGCCGAACCCCCCAGCAGGGCACCGGGATCGGCCACCACGCGCTCCTCACCCGTCACCGTGTCCAGGACCTGGAGCCGGTTGGCGCGGTCGGTGCCGGAGGCCGAGCGCAGGAACAGCACCCGCGTCCCATCCGGTGAGACGGTGAAGGCCCGGGGTGCGCCGAGAGTGAACCGCTGGGTCCGGGCGTGCTGGCGGGGAAAAGACAGCTTCTGCGAGGTCATGGCTCCGAACCTAGCCCGCGACCGCCGGTCCGTGCGCCCCTCGTGCTGCTGTGCCCCGATCAATGCGTCGGCACGGATAGTTATGATCCGTAGCGCTCGGTGGGTATATCCCCGCTGGCTCCATGTGTGCTGCCCGTCCCGACCGTACTGATGGAGGTGAACCGCCGTGGCACTCTCGATTTCGGCGGTGGTGCTGCTGGCGATCGTCGTCTTCCTGCTGATCCGGAAATCCGGACTGAAGGGCGGACACGCGGTGGTCTGCATGCTGCTCGGGTTCTACCTGGCGAGCTCGTCGATCGCACCGACCATCTCGGAGGTGACGTCGAACGTGGCAGGCATGATCGGGGGGATCAAGTTCTGACGCGGCGGGGGGCGCCCGGGAGGCCACCGGGCGCCCCCTCGGCAGCGGGGGGTTCGGCCCGAGGGGCGGTCTGCTCGTAGGCTGGTCCCATGAAGGACCTTCCCGCCCGCCGGCTGCTCCTGGTGCACGCGCACCCCGACGACGAGTCGATCAACAACGGCGCCACCATGGCCAGGTACGCGGCCGAGGGCGCGCACGTCGTCCTGGTGACATGCACCCTCGGTGAGGAGGGCGAGGTCATCCCGCCGGACCTGGCCCACCTCGCCGAGGACCGTGAGGGCGGACTGGGCGAGTACCGCGTGGGTGAACTCGCCGCCGCGATGCGGGAGCTCGGGGTCACCGACCACAGGTTCCTCGGAGGCCCCGGCCGCTACCGCGACTCCGGGATGATGGGCACCGAGCAGAACCACCGGCCCGGTGCCTTCTGGGCCGCGGACCTCGACGAGGCCGCCGCCCCACTCGTGGAGGTGATCCGCTCGGTGCGCCCCCAGGTCCTGGTGACCTACGACCCCGACGGCGGCTACGGCCACCCCGACCACATCCAGGCCCACCGCGTCGCGATGCGCGCGGCGGACCTCGCGGCCGACCCCGCGCACGACGCCGGGGCCGGCGCCCCGCACACCGTCTCCAAGATCTACTGGAACCGGGTGCCCCGGTCCGTGGCGGAGAAGGCGTTCGCCGGGCTGCGGGACACCGCCCCCGACGCCTTCCCGGGGATCGCCGAGATCGACGACGTCCCCGGGGTCGTGGACGACGCGGAGATCACGGCGGAGATCGACGGATCGGCGTACGCCGCCGCGAAGACCGCGGCCATGCGGGCCCATGCCACCCAGATCGCCGTCGACGGGCCCTTCTTCGCTCTTTCGAACGACCTGGGGCAGCCCGTCTTCACCACCGAGTACTACCAGTTGGTGAGGGGCGTGCACGCCGCCGCCGACGCGGAACGCGAGCGTGACCTCTTCGCGGGAGTGCCGGACGGGACATCCGCGGCCGGAGCGGGCTCATGAGCGGCCGGCAGAGGCCCCGCGCGGCGTCGCACTCGCCCCGTACCAACGCCCCGCCGAGGAGCCCCGGACCCACCGGGCTCGCCGAGCCGCCGAACCCGGCGCGCATCCCCTTGTACGTGGGCCTCGCGGTGGTGGGCGCGGCCGTCGGCGTCGCCGGCACCCTGGTCCAGGCCGCCCTCTTCCCGGGCGGCCTGCTGCTCGCGCTCGCCGCGGCCGCGGGGCTGTTCCACGGCGGTCGGGTGCTCGCCCGGAGACAGCTCGGCGCGCTGGCTCCGGCGGCGGGCTGGCTCGTCTCGGTCGTCGTCCTCCTGGGCGGACGGCCCGAGGGTGACTACGTCTTCGGTGCGGAGCTCGGCCTGATCCTCTTCATGCTCGGAGGGATGGCCGTCGCTGTGATCTGTGCCACGATGACGCGGCTGCCTCCTCCGGCCGGTGACACCGGCCGACCTGGCGAGTGATCTGGTATGTCCGCTCCCGGAATGTCCTTCCGCGTGGCGACGGGCGCGGCCTTGTTGCCACCTGGCGCGGAGAGTGTTGCGGTGACGGCCAGTATGGTGGTGCGCGCGCCGAGCCGTCCCCTGGCCTGCGGCATGGGGGAAGTACGGGCGGCGGAGCCAATCGGGAGAACCTGCTTTGAGTCGTGAAACTGACAGTTCGTCCTCCGGGCCCCAGGGGCGCGGCGGAGCCGCGTACCCCTCGGGTACGCCGCCGTACGGATCACGCCAGTATCCGTCGCTGCACCCGTCCCAGGACGGGCCGGAGGGAGCTCCGGAGCCTGCGGATCCGCCTCAGCCCGAGGAGCCCAGAACAGAGACGACGCTGACGACACGCGTCCGGATCAACATCCCGGGATCGCGTCCGATCCCCCCTGTCGTCATGCGTACGCCCATGAGCGAGACGGACCCCACCGGTGGGCGTCCCGACCCCGAGCGCACCGGCGCCACCCCGGCCCCCGGCGCGGCGGCTCAGCCGTCCGGCGGCTCGGCCGGCGCCCGTCCGGAAGCGCGCGACGCCGGACAGTCCGCGGACGGCCCGGCGGAGAAGCCGGCCCGCGAGAAGAGCGGCAGCGACTGGTTCGCGCCGCGCAAGGCCCCCGCCCCCGGCGCGGGGACCACACCCCCCGCGGGCACGCCCCGTCCCGGCCCCCAGGGTTCCGGCCCCGGTCAGGGCCCCGGCCCTCAGGGTCCCGGCCCCGGTCAGGGTGGTCCGTCCGGTTCCGGTCCGACGCCGCCCCGTCCGGACTCCCCCTTCTTCTCGGACGCCCCGCGTCCGGGCGCCCCGCGTCCGGGCGCCCCGCGTCCGGGGCGGAGCGCCCTCGACGACCTCGACGGCGGCGGGCCCGTCGGTCCGCGGCCCACGCCCGGCGCCGGAGGGCAGGGGCCTTCCGGCCCCACCACCGGCCCGGTCACCGGGAGTTCGCCGCTGACGCCGGACCTGGACCGTCTGCCCGGCGCGGGTCCGCAGGCGGGCCCCGGCGCACCCTCCGGCCCCCGGCCGCCCGGTGGCGTACCGCCCCGGATGTCCGACGACACCGCGATCCTGACCCCGCAGGCGCCCGCCCCGGCACCCGGCACGGGCGGCAACGTGCCCGGCGGGAACGTCTCGGGGGACACGCTCACCAGCGGTATCCCCGTCATCCCCTCGGAGTCCCGCTCCGGCTTCCCGGGCGGCCCCGGCGGGATCCGGCCCGAAGGCCCCACGGGTGGCGGTCCGGCGGACCAGGGTGCCCCCGCGCCCGCTCCCAGGCCCGCCCCGAAGCCGGCCCCGCCCGCCAGGAAGGGCCGCTCCAAGCTGGTCCTCCTGGGCGCGGGTGCCGTGGTCCTGGTGGGTGTGGCCTACGGCGCGGGCCTGCTGATGAACCACTCCGAGGTCCCCAAGGGCACCACGGTGCTCGGTGTCGACATCGGCGGCGGTACCAAGGAGGAGGCGGTCACCAAGCTCGAGGCCGCCTTCGGCAAGCGTGCCCAGGCGCCTCTGAAGCTGTCCGTGGACGGCAAGGCGGAGGAGCTCGACCCGGCGAAGGCCGGTCTCACCCTGGACAGCCAGGAGACAGTCCGCGGCGCCGCCGGCAGTGACTACAACCCGGTGTCCGTGATCGGCTCGCTCTTCGGCGGGGCGCGCCCGGCCGACCCGGTGATCCCGGTCGACGAGGAGAAGCTGGGCCTCGCCCTGAACGACCTCGCCGGGACGGCGGGTACGGCCACGGACGGCACGATCAAGTTCGAGCCGAACAAGGCGGTCGCCGTCCCGGGCAGGACGGGCCAGTCCCTGGACGTCGACCGGTCGATGGTCTCGGTACGGGACGCCTACCGGGCGCAGGTGCAGACCGGCAAGGCGTCCGTCGTCGAACTCCCGGTGGCCTCCCGCGAGCCCACCATCACCAAGGCCGAACTGGACCGGGCGATGAAGGAGTTCGCCGAGCCCGCGATGTCCGGTCTGGTGACCATCAAGGCGGGCCCCAAGCAGATCGACTTCGGCCCGGCCAGGTCGCTGCCGCAGATCCTGTCCATGAAGCCCGTCGACGGGAAGCTGATCCCCGTCTACAACACCAAGGCGATCGACACCCTGCTGGACGGCGTCTTCGACGGCGTCATGATCACCAAGGGTGACGGGCAGAAGCACGAGGTCTCGTCCACGGACGTCGCCCAGGCGATGCAGGGCGCTCTCCTCGGCAAGACACCCGCCGAGCGCACCGCCGAGATCGATCTGAGCGGCCAGGGCTGACCTCCCTCGCAGCGGTACCACCGCCTCCGCCCGGAGCCCGGGCGGAGGCGGTGCCCTGTTCGCCGGCCACGGAGGAGTGCGACCGATGTCCACCCGGTGGAGTCTGACGATCGACTGCGCGTACCCGAAGGCGCTGGCCGCCTTCTGGGCGACGGCGCTCGGATACGTGGAGAAGCCCCCGCCCGCCGGTTTCGCCGGATGGGAGGAGTGGCTCGCCCACCACGGCGTGCCCGAGGAGGAGTGGGACGACGGTGCGGCACTGACCGACCCGGACGGCGTGGGGCCCGATCTGTCCTTCCTCAAGGTGCCCGAGCCGAAGACGGTGAAGAACCGCCTGCACCTCGACGTGCAGGCCGGGGGCGGCCGAGAGACCCCCTGGGAGATCAGATGGCCGAGGGTGACCGAGGCGGTGAGCCGGCTGACCGCCGCGGGCGCCGCGGTGATCCGGGAGTACGAACTGGACGGCAGGCCCGACCATGTGCTGATGGCCGACCCCGAGGGCCACGAGTTCTGCGTGCTCTGAGCGGAGGGTGCCGCCGGTGAGGACGGACGGGAGCCCGGCCGCGGTGTGCGCGGCCGGGCTCCCGTGCTCGACGCGGCTCGTGCCGCCTGCCGGACTACGGGAAGGACACCACCTGGGAGGGGACGGTGTCCGTGCCCGCCGTGGGGGATCCGGTGTCGTTGATGACGTGTTCGTACTGCCCCTGGCCGCCGAGGGAGACGACGAGCAGATCGTGGAACTTCACCCCGGGCTTCACCGGGGCCTGGAATCCGTGCTGCTGACGGATGGTCGGGTCGACGTTGAAGTAGCAGTAGCTGCCCATGCCCCAGCCCTCGTGGGTGGTGACGGAGTCGTCGACCTTGTAGGCGGCGTACCCCTTGATGTCGCCGTTCTGTACAGCGGCCTGGTTCGGGGCGTCGTACGCCTTCTCGTTCTGGAAGAAGATCGTCTTCCCTTTCTCCCCGGACCACCGCACGTCGTACTTGTTGAAGTGCTCGACGAACAGCCCGGTGGCCAGCACGTCGTCGCCCTTGACGTGGACCCCGTAGTCGGCCCTGTTGGTCTCCCAGCCGACCCCGTCGCCGTGGTCGGCGCGCCAGACCCAGGTGTGGTCGATGATCGTGTCGTCGCTGTTGACGACGATGCTGGTCGTCGCCTTTCCGGGGCCCGCGCCGCCGATCCTCACGAACACGTCCTGCAGTGAGGTCGGGTTGGCCGAGTGGTCGGCGGACGCCCCGTCGGGGCCGACCTCCACCAGTGTCTCGGAGTTGACCGGTCCCGCGTCGACGAGGAGTCCGGCGAGCTTGACGCCGTCGACGTCTCCGACCTTGATCGCGGTGACCCCGTTGTCGGGGATGATCGTGGCGAGGCCGAGGCCGAGGGCCACGGTGTTCGCGCGGTCGATCTCGATCGGCTGGTCGACGTGGTAGACGCCGGGGGTGAACAGCAGATGGAGCCCTTGGTCCACGGCCGCGTTGATGGTCTGCGCGGTCGCGCCGGGCTTGACGACGTAGAACTGGCTGAGGGGGATGGACTCGCCCTGCGGGGTGCCGTTCCAGGAGACGCCGCGGGCGTTGGTGCG
>NZ_JBHZCI010000007.1:0-198238 GCF_042755185.1 Streptomyces sp. NPDC059166
GGGGGGGGGGGCGGCGCGGGGGGGGGGCGGGGGCTCGCGGTGACCCCCCCCCCCCACCGCCCCCGGGCGGCCCCCCCCCGCCCCCCCCCCCCCGGGCGGGGGGGGGGGCGCGCCCCCCCCCCCCCCCCCCCCCCCCCCCCCCCGGCCGCTTCCGTACCCGGCTGCAGTCCTCAGCGCGGCAGCTGCGCCTCGATGGCCGCCACGACCTCCGGGTCCTCCGGCTCGGTGCGCGGACGGATCCGGGCGACCGGTTCGCCCGCCGGGGAGATCAGGAACTTCTCGAAGTTCCACTGGACGTCACCGGCCGCGCCCTCCGCGTCCTCGAGCCGGGTCAGCTCCGCGTAGAGCGGGTGCTGCCCCTCGCCGTTGACGTCGGTCTTCTCCAGCAGCGGGAAGCTGACCCCGTAGGTCGTCGAGCAGAAGGTCCGGATCTCCTCCGCGTTCCCGGGCTCCTGGCCCATGAACTGGTTGCACGGCACTCCGAGGACGGTGAACCCCCGCTCCCCGTACTCCTTCTGGAGCCTCTCCAGGCCGGCGTACTGCGGAGTGAGGCCGCACTTGGACGCGACGTTCACCACCAGGACGGCTGAGCCCGCGTAGGCGCCCAGCGTGGTCGGTTCGCCGGTGAGCGTGCGGAGCGGGATGTCGTGCAGTGTCATGTGCTGTCTCCTCCTGGGCGTTGCCTTGACCTCATTGTGGCGCCCCGTGCCCCGAGGCCTCCGCGGGGCCCAGCCTCCGGTAGTAGTACGTCGTCGCCCTGAGCGTGCCGTACGGGTCCGCCGCGTAGTCCGGGACGGAGCCGCAGGCGGTCCAGCCCGCCGAACGGTAGAGCCGTTCGGCGTCACTCCCGGTCTCGGTGTCCAGGACCAGCAGCGTCAGCCCTTCCGCCGCGGCGGACCGTTCCGCGGTGGTGAGCAGCGCGCGGCCGACCCCGCGGCCGCGCGCCGAAGGCCGCACCACGAGCTTGGCGATCTCCGCGCGGTGGCGCGCGTTGGGCATGGGCTGCCTGACCAGGCTGATGGTGCCCGCCACCCGCTGGTCGTCCCGGGCGACCCAGATCCGGTGGCTGCCCGACTCCACGGCGGCCGCCCGCTCCCGCCACCAGGCGGCGGCCGCCGTCCGGTCGAGCGGGGCGAGGAAGCCGACAGAGGCCCCGTCGTCCACCGTCTCGATCAGCAGAGCGGCGAGCTCGTCGGCGTACGTGACGAGCTCAGGGCCGGACACCTGGGCGATCTCGGTCATGGGGTGATCCTTTCGCGTTTCGGTGCGGGAAGGGCTCAGGACAGGATGATCGGCAGCGCGTGACGGAGGGTGCCGGGGTGATTCTCCGCGCGCCGATGGGGTGATGGCGTGTCAGGCTATTGAACGGTACATAAGCAACATTCGACTCAGGTCGGATGTTGAACGGGAGCCGAGGAGGCTGACATGTCTGGAAGTACGACGGGGGCGCGCAGCGACCATGACCCCGCCGGGGCGGGCAGGGGAACGTCCGGCAAGGGGGTGTCCGGCAAGGGCGCCCCGTCGGGCTGGACCGTGTTCGCCGGCGTGATGATGATCTTCGGCGGCGCCATGGCGATCTTCGAGGGCATCGCGGCCATCGCCGAGGACGACCTGTTCGTCTCGACCCGGAACTACACGTTCCAGTTCAGCCTGACAGGCTGGGGGTGGATCCACCTCATCCTGGGCATCGTGGTCGTGGTCGCCGGTTTCGCCGTGTTCAGCGGCGCGATCTGGGCGCGCGGCGTCGGCGTCGTGCTCGCCGGGCTCCTCGCACTCGCCAACTTTCTGTGGCTCCCGTACTACCCCCTCTGGTCCCTCGTCCTCATCGCGGTCAACGTCTTCGTCATCTGGGCGCTGTGCTCGGGACCGCAGAAGGGCGTTCGAGCCTGAGGACCAGGACGTAGGAGACCACCACCGAGACGATGACCAGCGGCATCACGGTGACGCCCGAGGACCCCAGCAGCAGCGTGGCCAGCAGCACCGAGGTCATCGGCAGTCGCAGCATGGCCACGCACATGGCGCCGATCCCCATCGCGAAGCCGGACGTGGCATGGAGGCCGGGCAGGTGCGAGAGCACCAGCCCGGCCGCCGCTCCCAGGAACATCGCCGGGAAGATGGGGCCGCCCCGGAACGCGCCGAGGGAGGCGGAGTAGGCGAGCGCCTTGCAGGCGATCAGGACCAGAAGCGTCCCGACCGTGTAGGCCGCCTCGCCGGCCAGCAGGCCACCCAGGTCGTCCTGGCCGGAGTACAGCACCTCGGAGGCGTTCCTCCCCGTGCTCTCGGCGTAGAGGAACGCGAGAGCACCCACCGTCAGTCCCATGGCCACCGTCCAGATGACGCGGCGCCGCTCGACCCGTTCCTGGAGGGACAGGGACAGCCTCTTGACGCCCGTCCCGGCGAAGGCCGCCACGGCCCCCAGGAGGACGGCCCAGCCGAACTCCGCGAGCGAGGGGTGGGGGGTGTGGGGCACGTCCGGGAGGGCGAGCGAGTACGTGCCCAGGCCGGTCCACGACCCCAGGCCCACGAAGATGAGCGACCCGATGCCGGCGGCCAGCAGGCCGGGCACGAGGACGAGGCCGAGCATCATCCCGGCGAGGCCGGAGGCCTCCATCAGCAGGAAGGCGCCGAGCAGTGGTGAGCCCAGCAGGGCGCTGACAGCGGCGAAGCTGCCGGCGGCCGCCACCAGCGCGCCGGCCCTCGGCGCGATGCCCGGCTTGACCAGCCGTGCCGCGCAGGCGGCCAGCCCGCCGCCCAGGGCGATCAGCGGCGCCTCGGGTCCGAGGACCGCGCCGAGCCCGAGTGTGGCCAGCGCGGCAAGGGCGACCCCCGGCAGTTCGGCGGCCGTCGGAGCTCCGGTGCTCACCATCCCCTCGGCCGGTCTGTGCCCGCCGGTCCCCGGAAGGTGGCGGATGGCCAGTGCCGTCAGCAGGCCCGACAGGGCCAGCAGCGGCACCGGCCACCAGTTCGGTGTCCCGTCGAATCCGAGGGCACGGGGCAGGTCTGTGTAGGTGAGGGACTCGATCTCGTGGACGAGCGCCAGGAATCCGAACGCCGCCGCGGAGATGGGCACACCGAGTGCGGCCACCAGGACCAGGTGGGCCACGTACTCCCGGGAGCGGATCACCGCGAGCGGATCCGGCGACTCCGGGCCGGACGCCGCGGCCGGTTCGGCGGACATGGTCATGGTCTCCTCGCGGTCGGGTCCCGGTCGGTTCCGCACATCGACCGGTTCCCCACGGTGATACCACGATGTGCTGCTATGTCAGGTGATGTGACCAGTGGGGGTGTTCGGTGAACCGGCCCGCCGGCGGGGACCGTCCTCGACCGCCGGCAGGCGTCCCGCGGCCACGGCGCGCACCAGCGCCCGGTGGTCCCGCTCGTTCTGGTCGGCGTACAGCTCGGCGAACTCCGCCAGCGCCCGGTCGAACACGTCGCTCCGGCCGAGATACGCCGCGATGGCGATGCGGTCGCCGGACCGGGCGTGCGCGCGGGCCAGTGTCGTCCCGCACAGCTCGCCGAAGGCGGACATGTCGACAGGTGTCATCAGCTCAGGCCGGGCGATGCCCTTCCAGTCGCGCAGCTGGCGTACGTAGAAGTCGCGGACCTTCCCGTCGATCCCCTCGACCCGCTCCCATCCCAGGAAGATGTCCCCGGCGGCCTGCATCAGCCGCTGGCCCGCCACGACCCGCCGGCCCTGGTTGCGGTAGGCGCTCGCCCCCGCGTGCGGCGCCAGCACCGAAGTGTCCGCCTCCTTGGCCTGGAGGAGGAGGGGATCGCCGCCGTCCCGTCCCAGCAGCAGGATGATCCAGCACCGGGTGCCGACACTTCCCACCCCGACGACCTTGCGTGCCATGTCCACCGGCCGGTAGTCGGCCAGCAGCGCCCTGCGGTCCGACGGCAGGCTGCGCCCGTAGCGGTGGATGAGGTCCGTGAACTGCCCTTCCCGCACCCGGCGTTCCTCATCGGACAGCAGGTCGCGGACAGGTACCAGCAGTGGGGGGTCGGCGGCGATCCGTACGCTCCCGCCGTGCACCTCGGTGAGCTTGCCGAACGCCTGCAGACTGTCCCGGCCCCGGGCCTTCGCCGTGGCCCGGGCCACGCGCCTGCGGCCCCGTGGGGCGAGCCGGTCGGCCGCCAGGGACGCCAGGAGGCCGGCCTCGATCTTCGTGTACCAGAGCTCCAGGTTGCGCATGCCCGCGAAACGCGACATGGACTCCCGGTACGACCGCACGGCGGCCCGGACCACGCCGGCCCGTTCCCCGAGGCCGAAGCCGTTGGCGCGCCCGGCGATGACCAGGCTGGCCGACAGGCGCTTGACGTCCCATTCCCAGGGGCCCGGCAGCGTCTCGTCGAAGTCGTTGATGTCGAAGAGCAGATTGCGCTCGGGGGAGGCGAGCAGCCTGAAGTTCAGCAGATGGGCGTCACCGCACAGTTGCGCGCGGATCCCGGATACGGGTGTTCCGGCGAGATCCGAGGCCATGACCGCCGCGGCCCCGCGATAGAAGCGGAACGGTGACTCGGTCATCCGCCCGTACCGGATCGGGACGAGCTCCTGGACCCGGGCCGCGGACTGGGCCTCCAGGATCTCCAGAGGGTCCGGCCGCCCCGCGGCAGCCTCGTACGCGCGGTGACCCGACCGGGGTGCCCTCTTGCGCGCCGCCTTGCCGAGCGCGGCCCGTTCCCTGGGTGTCGCGCCCGGTGCGGCGCGCAGCGGTGAGGCGGATTCCTCGGCCATGACGGACCTCCCGGAACGTGCGCCGGGCCGTCCGGCCGGCCCGTGTCCCCATCATCCCGGCCCGGGCGGGATCCGGCCGCCCGAAGCCCCCGGGTGCGGCGGGAGCCCGGTCACGCACGCGGTCGGATGCCCGCCCCGTCCTGCCCCACCCGGCGCCAGACCGCCCGCTGGCCCCTGAGCGCGAGCGCACCCACCACGATGAGCACGGTGATGTTGACGAGCAACTGGATGAGGGATCCCCACGCCTCGGTCCAGCTGGCGAAGGCCGTCGAGACGCTCACGGCGGAAGCCGCCGGGATGGTCGTCACGGAGATGAAGACCCCGAGCAGCGCGCCCGTGCGGGACTCGGTGAGCGAGACGATGCCGACCACACCTGCCAGCGCGGCGACGGCGAAGGAGAAGAAGTTGGGGGTGTTGATCAGGTCGGAGACAGGCCGCAGCCCCCGGTCGAACGCCGCCGACTGCAGGCCGAAGGCACGGATCAGCAGGCTGAAGAGGAAGGTGACGACGATCGTCAGCAGCAGTCCCGCGCCCAGGGCGCGGAGGCCGGAGCGGACCATGGCCCGGTTGCCCCGGTCGATGCCCAGGGCCACGGCGACGATCGCCCCGTACTCCGGGCCGACGATCATGGCCCCCACGATGAGGATCTGGGAGTTGGTGACGATCCCGACCGAGCCGATGAGGCCCGCGACGACCAGGTACAGGTAGAAACTCGGCGCGTACCTGCCTTCGGAGCGGATGCGCGCCTCCACCTGCTCCCACACCGGGGCGTGTGCGAGCCTGCCCAGTCCGCGCATCGCGGCATCGGTCGCCCGCCCCGGGAACGCCAGGTCCACCTGCTCCACCAGGAGCGACCCGCGCACGTCCACCCCGAGTTCGCGCAGGGAGTGCAGCACCGCGTTCGCAGCGCCCGTGAGCACGTCGCAGGAGACCTCGTCCCCGTCCGGACGGTGCACGGAACCTCGCCGCACGGTCAGGTTCAGGACGTACGGGTCACCCGCAAGCAGTTCCTCGACCCGATCGGTGAGATCGTGCGGGCTGACCGCCCGGACATGGATCATGTCCACGCGACGCCTCCCCGGCGGGTCCGTGAGGGGTGTACCGGACGGCGGCCTTCGCGCGGGAACGGACGGGTATGGGCGGCCATGGAGCGATACCCTCCCACAGCTGCCCACGCCCCACCCGGCGAGCGGCCGACCGGCGCGCCGGAGCGGACCACACCCGTGGTGCCCCGGGCGCCTCCCCGGCGGAGCCCGCCCGGGGCGCCCCCTGAGAGGATGCACCTGTGGAGTCCCCCGAGCCCCTCCCCGGCGTCCCCGGACCACCCGCCGAGCCGCCGCGCCCCGCGGACCGCCGCACGGTACGGTGCGCCCTGTGCGGCCGCCCCCTCACCAGCACCGAGTCACGCCGGACCGGGCTCGGCCCCGCCTGCGACGCCGCCCTGCACCCGCCCGGCCCGGACATCCGCCACCGCCGCCACGAGGTGGAACAGGACCCGCTCCCGGGCGCCTGAAACGGCTCGGCGGCTCCCGGGCACCCTGGACCGCCCCGGACGGCTCGTGGGCGCACGAACGGCGCCGGGCGGCTCGTGGGATGCCGGAACCGCTCCCGCCGCCCCGCGCGGTCCCACGCGCCGCCGCTGAGACCGCCCCGGACGATCAGGCCCCGCCGAGCCGCCGGAACAGCCCCTCCTGCACCACGGACACCAGGAGCTGCCCCTGGCGGTCGTAGATCCTGCCCCGGGCCAGCCCCCGGCCACCCGTGGCGATCGGCGACTCCTGGTCGTACAGGAACCACTCGTCCGCCCGGAACGGCCGGTGGAACCACATCGCGTGGTCCAGCGAGGCCATGTCGAAGCCGCGCGGACCCCACAGCGGCTCGACGGGGATGCGCACCGCGTCCAGGAGGGTCATGTCGCTGGCGTACGTCAGAGCGCAGGTGTGGACGAGCGGGTCGTCGCCCAGCGGACCGACCGCCCGCATCCACACCGCGCTGCGCGGGTCGGCGTCCTGGATCTCCTCACGGGTCCACCGCAGCCGGTCGACGTAACGGATGTCGAAGGGCTGGCGCCGGGCCATCCGCTCCAGCGCCTCGGGCAGGCCGCCGAGGTGTTCCCGGACCTCGTCGGCCACCGTCGGCAGCTCGTCCGGATCGGGCACGACGCGCGCCGGCGGGAGCTGGTGCTCGAACCCGGCCTCCTCGGGGCGGTGGAACGACGCGGTCAGATTGAAGATCGTCCGGCCCTGCTGCACCGCCGTGACCCGGCGCGTGGTGAACGAGCGGCCGTCCCGCACCCGCTCCACGTCGTACACGATCGGCACGCCGGGGCGCCCCGGGCGCAGGAAGTACGCGTGCAGCGAGTGCACCGGACGGTCCCCGTCCGTGGTGCGCCCGGCGGCCACCAGCGCCTGGCCCGCGACCTGGCCGCCGAAGACCCGTTGCAGGGACTCCTCGGGGCTGCGGCCACGGAAGATGTTGACCTCGATCCGCTCCAGGTCGAGCAGATCGACCAGGCTGTCGGCGGGGTTCGTCATGCGGTTCTTCTCCACTCTCCTGGCCGGTGCGCCGTCACATCCGGCCCACGGCCGTGACCCGGACGACGGCCCGGCCCTCCTCGTCGGAGGCCGCGAGATCGACCTCCGCACGAATTCCCCAGTCGTGGTCCCCGGCCGGGTCGGCGAAGGCCTGCCACACCCGCCACAGCCCGTGCCCGGGGTCCTCGTCGATCTTCAGCAGCTTCGGGCCGCGGGCGTCCGGGCCGGTTCCCAGGTCGTCGTGCTCGTCCCAGTACGCGTCCATGGCCTCGCCCCACGCGTCCTCGTCCCAGCCCGACTCGGCGTCCAGCTCGCCCAGGTCACGCACCCTGTCCAGGGCCGCGAGCTCGACCCGCCGGAACATCGCGTTGCGCACCAGGACCCGGAAGGCGCGGGCGTTGGCCGTGACCGGCTTGACCTCGTCCGCCCGCTCCTGCGCCTGCTCGGCGGTCTCCACCTCCGGATTGGCCAGCTGCTCCCACTCGTCCAGCAGACTGGAGTCCACCTGCCGCACCATCTCGCCGAGCCAGGCGATCAGGTCTTCCAGGTCCTCGGACTTCAGGTCGTCCGGGATGGTGTGCTCCAGGGCCTTGTACGCGCTCGCCAGATAGCGCAGCACGATGCCCTCGGTGCGGGCCAGCTCGTAGTTCGAGGTGAACTCGGTGAAGGTCATGGCCCGCTCGAACATGTCCCGGATCACCGACTTCGGCGACACCGGGTGGTCGCCGACCCACGGGTGGCTGGTGCGGTACACGTCGTACGCGTGCCACAGCAGCTCGCTCAGCGGCTTGGGATACGTGACCTCCTGGAGCCGCTCCATGCGCTCCTCGTACTCGACCCCGTCCGCCTTCATCTGCCCGACGGCCTCACCGCGCGCCTTGTTCTGCTGAGCGGCGAGGATCTGCCTCGGGTCGTCCAGCGTCGACTCGACGACGGAGACCATGTCCAGGGCGTACGAAGGGGATTCGGCGTTCAGCAGGTCGAAGGCGGCCAGCGCGAACGTGGACAGCGGCTGGTTGAGCGCGAAGTCCTGCTGGAGGTCGACGGTCAGCCGCACGATCCGGCCCTCCGCGTCGGGGGTGTCGAGCCGCTCCACCACGCCGCCGTCGAGCAGTGAACGGTAGATCGCGATCGCACGGCGGATGTGCCGCAGCTGCGCCCTGCGCGGCTCGTGGTTGTCCTCCAGCAGCCGCCGCATCGCCTCGAAGGCGTTGCCCGGACGGGCGATGACCGAGAGCAGCATCGTGTGCGTCACACGGAAGCGCGAGGTCAGAGGCTCCGGCTCGGACTGGATCAGCTTGTCGAAGGTGGTCTCCGACCAGGCGACGAAGCCCTCGGGGGCCTTCTTGCGGACCACCTTGCGCTTCTTCTTCGGGTCGTCGCCGGCCTTCTTGACGGCCTTCTCGTTCTCGATGACGTGCTCGGGGGCCTGCGCCACGACGAAGCCCGCGGTGTCGAAGCCGGCCCGCCCGGCGCGGCCCGCGATCTGGTGGAACTCCCGGGCTCGCAGTGTGCGCACCCGGGTGCCGTCGTACTTGGTCAGCGCGGTGAACAGCACCGTGCGGATCGGGACGTTGACCCCGACCCCCAGGGTGTCCGTACCGCAGATCACCTTCAGCAGACCCGCCTGGGCGAGCTTCTCCACGAGGCGGCGGTACTTGGGCAGCATGCCCGCGTGGTGCACCCCGATGCCGTGGCGGACGTAGCGCGAGAGGTTCTGGCCGAACTTGGTGGTGAAGCGGAAGCTGCCGATCAGGTCGGCGATCTTCTCCTTCTCCTCCTTCGAGCACATGTTGATGCTCATCAGCGACTGCGCCCGCTCCACCGCCGCCGCCTGGGTGAAGTGCACGATGTAGACCGGCGACTGCCGGGTGTCCAGGAGCTCGGTCAGCGTCTCGGTGATCGGCGTCAGCCGGTACTCGTAACTCAGCGGCACCGGCCGGGTCGCCGAACGCACCACCGACGTCGGCCTGCCGGTCCGCCGCGTCAGGTCCTTCTCGAACATCGAGACGTCGCCGAGCGTCGCCGACATCAGGACGAACTGGGCCTGCGGCAGCTCCAGCAGCGGGATCTGCCACGCCCAGCCGCGGTCCGGCTCCGCGTAGAAGTGGAACTCGTCCATCACGACCTGGCCGATGTCGGCGTACTTCCCGTCGCGCAGCGCGATCGACGCGAGGACCTCGGCGGTGCAGCAGATGACCGGGGCGTCGGCGTTGACCGAGGCGTCGCCGGTGAGCATGCCGACGTTCTCCGTGCCGAAGAGCTTGCACAGGTCGAAGAACTTCTCCGACACCAGCGCCTTGATCGGCGCGGTGTAGAAGGTGACCTTGTCCTGGGCCAGGGCGGTGAAGTGCGCACCGGCCGCGACCAGGCTCTTTCCGGAACCGGTGGGGGTGGAGAGGATCACGTTCGCCCCGGAGACCACCTCGATCAGCGCCTCCTCCTGAGCCGGATAGAGGGTGATGCCCTGCGATTCGGTCCATGACGAGAAGGACTCGAAGAGGGCGTCCGGGTCGGCGGTCGGGGGGAGCTGATCGATAAGGGTCACGCCCCCATCTTGCCTGCCTCGTGCCCGGATGCGGGAACCGGCGGACGGGGTGAAGATCACGGACGATACGCTTCCCACTCAACTCGGCTGTCCCGCACAGCCATACGGGGGCCTGGCCTGATCGCACGGCCGAACGACGATGGGGGCGCGAACACACATGATGGGACCGGCACACTCTCTGTCCGGGGCGGCGGCCTGGCTGGGGGTGGGCGCCGCGGCGGCCGCCGCGGGCCACACCATGCCCTGGCCCGTCCTGGTGGTCGGTGCCCTGATCACCGCGGGGGCGGCACTCGCCCCGGACCTCGACCACAAGTCGGCCACCATCTCGCGTGCCTTCGGCCCGGTCTCCAAGGCCGTCTGCGAGATCGTCGACAAACTGTCGTACGCGGTCTACAAGGCGACCAAGAGCCCCGGCGACCCGCGCAGGACCGGCGGGCACCGCACCCTCACCCACACCTGGCTCTGGGCGGTGCTGTGCGGTGCGGCCGCGTCGGTCGCCGCGATCACCGGAGGCCGGTGGGCGGTCCTCGCGATCCTCTTCGTCCACCTCGTCCTCGCCGTCGAGGGCCTCCTGTGGCGCGCGGCACGCGTCTCCAGCGACGTCCTCGTCTGGCTCCTCGGCGCGACCAGTGCCTGGATCCTCGCGGGAGTGCTGGACAAGCCGGGACACGGCGCCGACTGGCTCTTCGACGCGCCCGGCCAGGAGTACCTCTGGCTCGGCCTGCCGATCATCCTCGGCGCGCTCGTCCACGACATCGGGGACGCGCTGACGGTCTCCGGCTGCCCGATCCTGTGGCCGATACCGCTGGGACGCAAGCGCTGGTACCCCCTCGGGCCGCCCAAGGCCATGCGCTTCCGGGCCGGCAGCTGGGTGGAGATCAAGGTGCTGATGCCCGCCTTCATGATCCTCGGAGGCGTGGGCGCGGCGGCGGCGCTCAACGTCATCTGACCACCGGGGGCCTGCTCCGGGAGCGTCCGGCCCGACGCCGTAGGACCATGGCTCCATGCTGCTCGCCCGGCTCGCCCGCGTGTCCCTGGAAGTGGCCGCGACCTCGGCCCGGTCCCGCAAGACCGCCCTGCTGGCGGGAATCTTCCGGGACGCGGAGCCCGAGGACGTCCCGGTGGTCATCCCGTATCTCGCGGGCCGGCTCCCGCAGGGGCGGCTGGGGATCGGCTGGAGCGCGCTGCGCGGGCCCGTGACGCCCGCCGGGACCCCCACCCTCATGGTGGCGGAGACGGACGCGGAGCTGACGGCGATCGGCGCCCTGAAGGGGCCCGGCTCGCAGGCCGCCCGCAAGGAGCGGCTGGCGCGGCTCCTGGGCGCCGCCACGGAGGACGAACAGCACTTCCTGCGGGGACTGCTCACCGGAGAGGTACGCCAGGGAGCGCTGGACGCCCTCGCGGTCGACGCCCTGGCCGACGCCGCGGGCGCGCCCGCCGCCGACGTACGGCGCGCGGTCATGCTCGCCGGAGCGCTCGGACCGGTCGCACGCGCGGTGCTCGCCGA
This sequence comes from Streptomyces sp. NPDC059166, assembly GCF_042755185.1. Lineage (NCBI taxonomy): Bacteria > Bacillati > Actinomycetota > Actinomycetes > Kitasatosporales > Streptomycetaceae > Streptomyces > Streptomyces sp. NPDC059166. The sequence continues at coordinate 11,325 of NZ_JBHZCI010000007.1, forward strand.
GGGACCGGCGGCCCTCGCGTCCTTCCGGCTCACCGTCGGCCGGCCCGTGCAGCCCATGCTGGCGCACTCGGCCCGCGCCGTCGCCGATGCGGTCGACCGGCTGGGGCCCTGCGCCGTCGAGGAGAAGCTGGACGGCATCCGCGTCCAGGTGCACCGCGACGGCCCCCGGGTAGGCGTCTACACCCGCACGCTCGACGACATCACCGACCGCGTCCCGGAGATCGCCGCCGCCGTCGCCGGTTTCCGCGCCGACCGCTTCATCCTCGACGGCGAGGCGATCGGCCTCGGCGCGGACGGCAGACCCCGGCCGTTCCAGGAGACCGCGGGCCGCCTCGGCTCGCGCCGGGACGTCGCCGGAGCGGCCGGAGCCGTCCCCGTGGTCCCCGTCTTCTTCGACCTGCTCTCCGTGGACGGACGAGAACTCCTCGACCTCCCCCTCACCGAACGCCACGGCGAGCTCGCCGCCCTGGTCCCCGAAGCGATGCGCGTACGGCGTGTGGTCGTGGAGGACGCCGACGACGGGGAGCAGCGCGCGGCCGCGGAGGCGTTCTTCGAAGCCACCCTCGCCCTCGGCCATGAGGGTGTCGTGGCCAAGGGCGCCACGTCGGCGTACAGCGCGGGGCGGCGAGGTGCCTCCTGGCTCAAGGTGAAACCCGTGCACACCCTCGACCTCGTGGTCCTGGCCGCCGAATGGGGCCACGGCAGGCGCACCGGGAAGCTCTCCAACCTGCACCTGGGCGCACGCCGGGACGACGGCACGTTCGCCATGCTCGGCAAGACCTTCAAAGGGCTCACGGACGCGATGCTCACCTGGCAGACCGAACGCCTCCGGGAGCTGTCCACGGGCGACGACGGGCACGTGGTGACCGTCCGCCCGGAGCTCGTCGTCGAGATCGCCTACGACGGCCTCCAGACATCCACCCGCTACCCGGCGGGTGTGACACTCCGCTTCGCACGGGTGCTCCGCTACCGCGAGGACAAGCGGCCGGCCGACGCGGATACCGTCGACACGGTTCTCTCCCGCCGGGTGTGAGCGGGTGTGAGGACACGCCCCGGCCCCCGCCCGGCGGGGCGGGGGCCGGGGCAGAGACCGGTCAGCCGCGGGCGTCCGCCCCCGCGGTGTGCGCCCGGATCTCCTCGGGCGTGAGATAGGCGTCGGTGTACTCGAACGCGCGCAGCGTCGCCTGCTTGCGCGCCTGGAACCCGGTACGCACGAAGTCGTCACCGGCGATCGCGTTGAGCAGCCAGTTGGTCATGACCCGGGTCTTGGCGACGTTCGTCCGCAGAGCCGCCCAGTGGTAACCACGCGCCGCGGCCTGGGCCGGCATCCCGCTCAGCTCGATGCCCAGGGGCTTGGACACCGCGTCCCGGCCACCGAGGTCCACGACCAGGCCGAGGTCCTTGTGGACGTAGGGCGACAGCGGACGCCCGCGCAGCGAGGCGATGATGTTGTCCGCGAGCTTGCGGCCCTGGCGCATGGCGTGCTGAGCGGTCGGCGGGCAGATGGAGCCGTCGCCCTTGGCCAGGTCCGGCACCGCTGCCGCGTCGCCGAGGGCGAACACCCCGTCGACGCCCGGGACCGACATCTCCGGCGTCACGGCGAGACGCCCGCGTACCGTCTCGGCTTCCAGCGTCGCGACCAGCGGACTCGCCGCGACCCCGGCCGTCCAGATCAGCGTGCGGCAGGGCAGGACCCGGCCGTCGGTGAACGTCACCTTGTCCGGCCCTGCCTCGGCGACGGACACCCCCAGCGAGACCTCGATGCCCCGCTTGCGCAGGATCTCGAGAGCGCTGCGCCCGAGCTTGTCGCCCAGTTCGGGCATCAGCTTCGGGGCGATGTCGATCAGGTGCCACTTGATCAGCCTTGGATCCAGCCGGGGATAGTGCTTGACGGCGTTGGTGGTCAGCAACTGCAGGCACGCCGCCGTCTCCGTACCGGCGTATCCGCCGCCCACGACCACGAACTGCAGCCGCGACGCCCGTTCCTCCTCGTCGTGGCTCGCGTCGGCCAGATCCAGCTGGGAGATGACGTGGTCCCTGATGTAGGCCGCCTCCGCGAGGGTCTTCATGCCCCTGGCGTTGTCGACCAGCCCGGGGATGTCGAACGTCCGGGTGATGCTGCCGGCGGCGAGAACGATGTAGTCGTACGGTTCGTTGACGATCTCGTCCGTGATCATGCGGACCACGCAGACCTTCGCCTTGGTGTCCACACCGATGGCCCCGCCGGGCACGATCCGGGTGCGGTGGCGCCGGCTGCGGCGCAGCGAGACCGCGACCGACTGCGGGGTGAGCACGCCGGAGGCGACCTGGGGGAGGAGTGGCAGGTACAGCTGGTACGAGAACGGGGTGACGAGCGCGATGTCCGCCTCGCCGGGGGCGAGGCTGCGCTCCAGCCGGCGCACGCACTCGACCCCGGCAAAGCCGGCGCCGACAACGAGGATCCTGGGTCGTGCCACGGTGTGCGTCCCTTCTCGGGCTTACGCGGTCATCGCTCGCCTGCCCCGTATCCGGAGCCAGTCACTCCCTCATCCTCACCGCAGGGGGCCGAGTCCGCCTCTTGTGGCGGCGGACCCGGCCCCGTGACTTCCGTTGCCTACCCGGTCGTCCCTGCTCAGCCGTGCCAGGAGCGCCACAGCGCCGCGTAGGCACCCCCGGCGGTCACCAGCTCGTCGTGGCTGCCCAGTTCGCTGATGCGGCCGCCCTCGACCACCGCGATGACGTCCGCGTCGTGCGCGGTGTGCAGCCGGTGAGCGATCGCCACGACCGTACGGCCGTCCAGCACCCGCGCCAGTGAACGCTCGAGATGCCGGGCCGCCCGCGGATCGAGCAGCGACGTCGCCTCGTCCAGCACCAGGGTGTGCGGGTCCGCCAGGACCAGGCGTGCCAGGGCGACCTGCTGAGCCTGCGCGGGAGTGAGGGCCAGCCCCCCGGAGCCCACCTCCGTGTCCAGGCCGTCGTCCAACGCCCTGGCCCAGTCATCCGCGTCCACCGCGGCGAGCGACGCCCACAGCTCGGCGTCCCCGGCGTCCGTACGGGCCAGCAGCAGGTTGTCCCGCAGCGAACCCACGAAGACGTGGTGCTCCTGGTTGACCAGAGCCACCTGCGTGCGGACCAGCTCCGCCGTCATCCGGGACAGTTCCGCGCCGCCCAGCGAGACGGAACCCTCCCGGGGCGCATAGATTCCGGCGAGCAGCCGGCCGAGCGTCGACTTGCCCGCTCCCGACGGCCCGACCAGCGCGAGCCGGGTGCCCGGCGAGAGGCGCAGGGAGACGTCGTGCAGCACGTCCACGCCTGCCTGGTACCCGAACCGCACCTCCTCGGCCCGCATCTCACGCCCCTCGGGGCCCGCCTGCCCGTCCCCGGCGTCGGGCTCGATCTCCCGCACGCCGACGAGCCTCGCCAGGGATACCTGGGCGACCTGCAGCTCGTCGTACCACCGCAGGATCAGCCCGATGGGATCCACCATCATCTGCGACAGCAGCGCCCCCGTCGTCAGCTGCCCGACGGTGATCCAGCCCTCGATCACGAACCATCCGCCCAGGAGCAGCACCGCGCCGAGGATCGTCACGTAGGTGGTGTTGATGACGGGAAAGAGCACCGACCTCAGGAAGAGGGTGTACCGCTCCCAGGCCGTCCACTCCTTGACCCTGCGGTCGGACAGGGCGACCCGGCGCGCGCCGAGCCGGTGCGACTCCACGGTCCGGCCGGCGTCCACCGTCTCGGCGAGCGCCGCCGCGACCGCCGCGTACCCGGCCGCCTCCGAGCGGTACGCCGAAGGCGCCCGCCGGAAGTACCAGCGGCAGCCGGCGAACAGAACCGGAAGGGCGATCAGGGCGGCGAGCGCCAGCGGCGGAGCGGTGACGGTGAGCGCCCCGAGCAGGAGTGCGACCCAGACGACGCCGATCGCCAACTGGGGTACGGCCTCCCGCATCGCGTTGGCCAGCCGGTCGACGTCCGTCGTGATCCTGGACAGGAGATCGCCGGTGCCCGCGCGTTCGAGGACACCCGGGGGCAGCCTGACCGAGCGCACCAGGAAGTCCTCCCGCAGGTCGGCCAGCATCTCCTCACCGAGCATCGCCCCGCGCAGCCGCATGATCCGGGTGAACACGGCCTGCACGACCAGTGCCAGCGCGAACACCCCGGCGGTGCGCTCCAGATGGAGGTCGGTGACTCCGTCGGAGAGGTCCTCGACGAGCCCGCCGAGGAGGTACGGCCCGGTGATCGACGCGATCACCGCGACCGCGTTGGTGGCGATCAGGACCACGAAGGCTCTGCGGTGGCGCCTCAGCAGGGCCTTCACGTAGGACCGTACGGTCGTCGGCGTACCGACCGGCAGGGTCGTGGCCGACGCCGGTGCGGCCGGGTCGTACTGCGGCGGTGCCAGGCCGATCATGCTCGCTCCTCGATTTCCTCGGCGGCACGGATCGGCCGTGGGCCGTCAAGAGTGCCGCGCCCGTCCCGCGGTGCCCGTCCCGCGCCGCCGTCCTCGGTCTCGCGGGTCACGACGGACACGTAACGCGGCTCCTTCCGCAGCAGTTCGCGGTGTGTTCCCGCCGCGACGACCGTGCCCCCGTGCAGAAGCACGACCCGGTCGGCGAGATCCAGCAGCAGCGGGGACGAGGCGAACGCCACCGTCGTACGCCCCCGGCGCAGCCGCTCGACGCCCGCCGCGACATGGGCCTCGGTGTGCGAGTCGACGGCGGACGTCGGTTCGTCGAGCACCAGCGTCCCCGGGTCGGTGACCAGTGACCGGGCCAGTGCGAGCCGCTGCCGCTGACCGCCGGACAGCGACCGGCCGCGCTCGGTGATCCGGGTGTTCATGGGGTCGCCGTCGGTGCCGGCCGAAGCCTGTGCGAGAGCGTCCAGCACATCGCCGCACCGCGCGGCTTCGAGAGCGTCCCCGGCTCGCACAGCCCCTGAGGACGGTACGTCCAGCAACTCGCGCAGCGTCCCCGAGAGCAGCACCGGGTCCTTGTCCTGCACGAGCACCGCGGTCCGTGCCGTGGCGAGCGGAAGCTCGTCCAGCGGGACCCCGCCCAGCAGCACGGACGGAAGCGTGCCGGACTCCTCGTCCTGCCCGGAGTGCCCACCGAGGCGTTCCGCCAGCCGTCCGGCCTCGTCGGGATCACCGCAGACGACAGCGGTGAACAGGCCGTGCGGCGCCAGCAGCCCCGTCACCGGGTCGTACAGATCGCCGGTGGGCACCTCCGTGTCGACCCCGTCGGTACCCGCCGTGTCCGTCGCCGTGGTACTCGCCGTGTCCACCGCCGTGGTACCCGCATTCCGGCGCAGGGACAGCACCCGGACAGCGCGCTTCGCGGACGGCCGCGAGAAGGAGTACGCCATGGCGATCTCCTCGACGGTGCGGAGCGGGTAGAGCATCAGGGTCGCCGCGCTGTACACGGTCACCAGCTGGCCGACGTCGATGCGCCCGTCGCGGGCCAGCGTCGCGCCGTACCAGACCAGCGAGATGAGCAGGACACCCGGAAGGAACACCTGGATCGCGGAGATCAGTGCCCACATCCGGGCGCTGCGCACCGCTGCCTCACGGACCTCCTGGGAGGCGCGCCGGTAGCGGCTCAGGAAGAGCTCCTCGCCGCCGATCCCGCGCAGCACGCGCAACCCGGCCACCGTGTCGGAGGCCAGTTCGGTGGCCCGGCCGGCCTTCGCCCGCTGCAGGTCGGCCCGGCGGGTGGCGCGGGGGAGCAGCGGCAGAACGGCCAGGGCCAGCACGGGAGTCGCGACCGCGACCAGCACACCGAGCGACGGCAGGTAGAACACCAGCGCGATGCAGATCAGGACGAGTGCCGTCGCAGAGGCGAGGAAGCGCGACAGCGCCTCGACGAACCAGCCGATCTTCTCGACGTCGCCCGTGGACACGGCGACCACCTCACCGGCCGCGACCCTCCGGGTCAGGGCCGATCCCAACTCGGCGGTCCTGCGGGCCAGCAACTGCTGGACCCGGGACGCCGCGGTGATCCAGTTGGTCACCGCGGTGCGGTGCAGCATGGTGTCGCCCAGCGCGATGAGCGCACCCAGGACGACGAGAAGGACTCCGGCCCTGGTCAGATCCCTGCCGGAGCGGTCGATGACGGCCTGCACGGCGAGGCCGACCGCCAGCGGGAGGCCGGCGAGCGCGCACTGGTGGAGCAGCCCCCAGCCCAGGGACCTGAGCTGACCGGTCAGCTGGCGCCGACCGAGCCAGAGAAGAAATCGAGGGCCCGACCGTACGTCGGGATCGCCGGGATCCGTAAACGGAAGATCGCGAATCTGCATGACGTCCCAAGGATCGGATGCGGAGGTTCGTGACGAACCTCTTGGAACAGTTGGGGGGACCAAACCGTCCAAGGTTCGCTTCCGGCGCAGGAGATGGGCAACCGATTATTCCGCCGCCGGCGTGGGCCGGTGTGGGCCGGTGTGGCACCCGTCCTCCTTCGCGCGCGTGGGTCTGGGTGCCGCCGGAGTGGGGCCCCAGTTCCGCCGCGCGCGTGGGCCGAGTGCCGTCGGCATGCCGCAAGGGGGCGTATCCGGGGGACGGCCGGCCGCGCTTCCGTGGTAACTCACCGGCCACCGGCGTGCTCCGGGGCGATTGGAGGACGGCGCGGGGACGGCGCATGGACGGGGCGGGGACGGTGCATGGACGGCGCGGGCAGGCCGGGACGCGGGGGTGCGCCCCGTCGAGTGCGTGCCCTGGCCCACCAGGGGGGGGCGTGGAACCGCGTGTGCTGAGTTCAGAGGGCGGGCCGGGTCGCCCGTTCGAGTTCGATGAGGGCCGATCGGTAGCGGCGGCCGGTCGCGCGGTCCATCCCGATCTCGCACATACGGTTGGCCGAGAGATAGGCGTCGTGCTCCCGGGTGTTGACCTCCGCAGCCTCCTTGGCGGTCGCTGAGTCGGTGAGCTCCTTGTGGAGCATGCCGCGGTCACCGGCGAAACCGCAGCAGCCCGCGTCGTCGGGCACCACCACGGATTCGGCGCACGCCTCGGCAAGGGCGCGCAGATGCGCCACGTCGCCCAGGTGCTCCATCGAGCAGGTGGGATGCAGCACGGCCGAATCCCGCTTGCGGAACACCGCCAGGTGGGGGAGCAGCTCGTCGGCCGCCCAGACCAACGAGTCGACCACCGTCAGTTCCTCGTGCAGCGCCCGGTTCTCGTCGGTGAGGTAGGGAACGACCTCTCGGGCGAGTCCCAGCGTGCAGGACGAGGCGTCGACGACCAGCGGCAGGGAACCGCCGGCCGTCCACCCCCAGGCCGCTTCGACGACGCGGTTCGCCATCACCGCGTTCGCGGTGTCGTACCCCTTCGAGTGCCAGATTGTCGCGCAGCAGGTGCCGGCGACGTCCTCCGGAATCCATACGGGCTTCGACGCCCGTGCGGACAGGGAGACGACCGACTCGGCGAGCGAGAGAGTGCCCGCTTCGTCAGGGCCGGCGAAGATGCGGTTCACACAAGCCGGGTAGTAGACGGCGCTCGCTCCGGCCCTGGAGGTGGCCGGCAGGGCCCGGGAGGCGGCCCCCGGAGTCTCCGGGAGCCATTCGGGCACCAGATCCGGGTTCACGGCCTTGCGGGCGAGCCGGGTCACGGCTTCGAGCGGCCGGTCGCCCGCATGGCGTGTGACGAAGGCCGCCGCACCCAGGGCGAGTCGCGCGGCGCTCTCCACGACCTTGAAGTGCCGCGCGGTCAGCGCCGCGACACGCTCCTCGCGCGGGGTGTGCCGGAGATGCCGGAAGTCCTTCATCATGGCGCCGGTGTCGATCCCGACCGGACACGCGAGCTTGCACGTCGAGTCTCCCGCGCAGGTGTCCACCGCGTCGTAGCCGTAGGCGTCCAGAAGCGCCGTCTCCACCGGGGAGCCGTCCGGCTGACGCATCATCTCCCGGCGCAGCACGATGCGCTGCCGCGGCGTCGTCGTGAGGTCTTCGCTGGGACAGGTCGGCTCGCAGAAGCCGCATTCGATGCAGGGGTCGGCCACCGGCTCGACCTTGGGGATGGTCTTGAGACCGCGCAGATGAGCCCTCGGGTCCCGGTCGAGGACGATCCGGGGGGCCAGCACCCCGTCGGGGTCGATGGCCTGCTTGGTGCGCCACATCAGCTCCGTCGCCGTGTGCCCCCACTCCCGCTCCAGGAACGGCGCGATATTGCGCCCGGTGGCGTGCTCCGCCTTCAGCGATCCGTCGAAGCGGTCGACGACGAGTGTGCAGAACTCGTCCATGAACGCGGCGTACCGGTCGACGTCGGCAGGCTTCGCCGCGTCGAAGGCGAGCAGGAAATGCAGGTTCCCGTGCGCCGCGTGCCCCGCCACGGCCGCGTCGAAGCCATGGACGGCCTGGAGAGCGAGCAGCGCCTCGCAGGCCTCCGACAGCCGGGACGGCGGAACGGCGAAGTCCTCCGTGATCAGTGTCGTGCCCGAGGGGCGGGAGCCCCCGACGGCGGTGACGAACGCCTTGCGGGCCTTCCAGTAACCGGAGACGGTGGCCGCGTCCCGGGTGAACTCGTTGGTGACGGAGACGACCGGGACCACGAGATCGAGATCCGCGACGACGGACGCGGCCGCCCGCTCGCACCCGGCCAGCGCCTCCTCGTCCGGTGCCCGGAACTCCACCAGGAGCGCCGTCGTTCCCTGGGGGAGACCCGCCCAGTCGGCCGGGACGCCCTCGACCCGGACGGAGGCGCGCAGGGTGTTGCCGTCCATCAGCTCCACGGCCGTCGCCCCGGCCCCGTTGAACCCGGGAACCGCGGCCGCGGCCGCCGTGAGGGACGGGAAGAACAGCAGGGCCGATGACACGTGCCGGTCCAGAGGCAGGGTGTCGAAGACGATCTCGGAGATGAAACCGAAGGTCCCCTCGGATCCGACCATGAGGCCCCGCAGGATCTCCACCGGCGTCGCCCCGTCGAGGAACGCGTCGAGGCGGTATCCGTTGGTGTTCTTGATCTCGTACTTGGCGCGGATGCGGGCGGTGAGCCGCTCGTCCGCCTCGATCTCCGCCTTGAGAGCGAGCAGTTCCTCACAGAGACGCGGTTCCGCCTGACGGAGCAGTTCGTCGGCGTCGGCCGCACCGGTGTCCACCACCGTGCCGCTCGGCAGGACGAAGGTCAGGGAGGAGACCGTGCGGTAGGAGTTCCTGGTCGTGCCCGCCGTCATCCCCGAGGCGTTGTTCGCGACGACACCTCCGACGGTGCACGCGATGGCACTGGCGGGATCGGGCCCCAGGACGCGGCCGTGCCGGGCGAGCGTGGCGTTCGCCCGCATCACGGTCGTGCCGGGCCCGATCCGGGCCCGGACGCCACCGTCCAGCACCTCGACACCCGTCCAGTGCCTGCGCACGTCGACGAGGATGTCCTCTCCCTGCGCCTGGCCGTTGAGACTGGTGCCGGCGGCCCGGAAGACCACGTCGCGGTCGTTGCCGTGGGCGTACGAGAGGATCGCCGAGATGTCGTCGAGATCCTCCGGCAGCAGCACGATCTGCGGCACGAAGCGGTAGGGGCTGGCGTCGGAGGCGTACCGCACGAGGTCGGAGACCTTCCACAGCACCTTCTCCGGACCGAGCAGAGCGGTCAGTCCCGCCCTCAGGGCGGCCGGCGAGCCGGACGCCTTCGAGCCCGGCACCCGATCGGGGGACGCCGGCCGGTCGGCGGCCGGTTGCAGGGCGTCGAATCCGGGCTTCAGCAGCGGCATGTCAGATCCCCTCGACGGTCCGGTGCGGTGGTGCACCGGGTGTCTCAGCAGCGGCGGCGCTCCGGCATCCCGTCGACCAGAGCGGTGAGCAGCCCGCCGAGCACCTCGCGCTGTTCGGCGGTCAACGGAGCCAGGATCTCCTCCGCGGCGGCCTTCCGCGCGTCGCGCATCGAACGGAGCACCGTCCTGCCCTCCTCGGTGATCTCGATCCGGACCACCCGGCGGTTGGCGGGATCCGGGGCGCGCCGCACCCGCCCGCTCGCCTCCAGCCCGTCGACCAGGGTCGTCACGGCGCGGGGGACGACGTCCAGCCGCTCGGCCAGGTCCGCCATCCGGGGAGGGCCGTCGTAATGCGCCGTCGCGCGCAGCAGCCGGAACTGGGCCGGGGTGATGCCTATCGGCTCCAGCTGCCGGCTCTGGATGCGCTGAAGCCGGCGAGTCAGCCGCAGCAACTGTTCGGCGAGCATGCCGTCGGAGTCGGGGGAGTCCATACGGGAACAATATCAGGACGTAGTTCATTGTGAACAGAGGTAACTATGAGCTAGGCTCTCAAAATCGGCAGCCCTGTCCGACGTCCGCCGCCCCGCGGCCGGCCGGCAACCGCCGGCGGCCTGCAGGCGCCGACCCGGGAGCGTGGCCGTCACCCGCGGCCGGGCCGTACGACCGGTTCGGTCCCCGCACGCTTGCGAAGGAGCCCATGAAACCCGACGAACCCACCTGGACACCCCCGCCCGCAGGAGCCGGTCAGCCGCCCGCGGAGCTGCGCCGAATCCTCCGGCTCTTCCGGCCCTACCGCGGCAGACTCGCCGTCGTGGGCCTGCTCGTCGGCGCATCCTCCCTGGTGTCGGTGGCCTCACCGTTCCTGCTCCGCGAGGTGCTGGACACCGCCATCCCGCAGGGGCGGACCGGCCTGCTCACGCTGCTGGCCCTCGGCATGGTCCTCACCGCCGTGATGAACAGCGTCTTCGGAGTCCTGCAGACCCTGATCTCCACGACGGTCGGCCAGCGTGTCATGCACGACCTGCGCACCGCCGTCTACACCCAGCTGCAGCGGATGCCGCTCGCCTTCTTCACCCGCACCCGCACCGGCGAAGTCCAGTCCCGCATCGCCAACGACATCGGCGGGATGCAGGCCACGGTCACCTCCACCGCGACATCCCTGGTCTCCAACCTCACCTCCGTCGTCGCCACCGTGGTCGCGATGCTGGCCCTGGACTGGCGTCTCACCGTCGTCTCGCTGCTCCTGCTCCCCGTCTTCGTCTGGATCAGCCGCCGGGTGGGCAGAGAGCGCAAGAAGATCACCACGCAGCGCCAGAAGCAGATGGCCGCGATGGCCGCCACGGTCACCGAGTCCCTCTCGGTCAGCGGCATCCTGCTGGGCCGGACGATGGGCCGTTCCGACTCGCTCACCAAGGCGTTCGCGGAGGAATCGGAGCGCCTGGTCGACCTGGAGGTGCGCTCCAACATGGCGGGGCGCTGGCGGATGTCGACGATCGGCATCGTCATGGCCGCCATGCCGGCCGTCATCTACTGGGCAGCGGGTCTCACCCTCCAGTCGGGGGCCACCGCCGTCTCCATCGGTACGCTCGTGGCCTTCGTCTCGCTCCAGCAGGGACTGTTCCGGCCGGCGGTGAGCCTCATGTCGACGGGGGTGCAGATGCAGACCTCCCTCGCCCTCTTCGCGCGCATCTTCGAATACCTCGATCTCGACGTGGACATCACCGAACCCGAGATTCCGGTCAGGCTGGAGAAGATCCGCGGTGAGATCGCCTTCGAGGACGTCACCTTCAGCTACGACGAGAAGAACGGCCCCACACTCAGTGGTATCGACGTGACCGTGCCGGCCGGCACCAGCCTCGCCGTCGTCGGCCCCACGGGGTCGGGCAAGTCCACGCTCAGCTACCTCGTGCCCCGGCTCTACGACGTCACCGGAGGCAGGGTCACCATCGACGGGGTCGACGTCCGGGACCTCGACTTCGACACTCTCGCCCGCGCGGTCGGAGTGGTCTCGCAGGAGACCTACCTCTTCCACGCCTCGGTCGCCGAGAACCTCCGGTTCGCCAAGCCGGACGCCACCGAGAAGGAGATCGAGGCCGCGGCGCGCGCCGCGCAGATCCACGACCACATCGCCGGACTGCCCGACGGGTACGACACGCTCGTCGGTGAACGCGGCTACCGCTTCTCCGGCGGCGAGAAGCAGCGACTGGCCATCGCCCGGACCATCCTGCGCGACCCGCCCGTGCTCATCCTCGACGAGGCGACCAGCGCACTTGACACCCGCACGGAACACGCGGTCCAGCAGGCCATCGACGCGCTGTCCATGGGCCGCACCACACTCACCATCGCCCACCGGCTCTCGACCGTCCGGGACGCGGACCAGATCGTCGTACTGGACCGAGGCCGTGCCTCCGAACGCGGCACACACGAGGAACTGCTCGCCGAGAACGGCCGCTACGCCGCGCTGATCCGCAGGGACAGCTCCCTGGAACCGACCGCCACCTGAGACGCCCGCACCGTACGCTCGGACCCGCCCACACGGACCCGGGCCGCAGGTGCCTCCCCGAAGAACGCGACGCCCGGACGGTGCGGCATGATCCCCCTCATGAGGGCACTGCTCGGGGTCGAACTCCCCGGATACCAGAGGTTGGACACCGGCGACGAGAACGTCGACGCCTGGACGAGCAACGACGGTGACGTGGTGTCGTTGCACTACTTCGCTCTGCCGCCGGACCTTCCGGCTTCCCTGGACGACGGACCCGCACTGCGCGCCACACTCACCCACTGGACCGCACAGGCGGGCGGCGGGCTCATCGAGGCGTCGGTGAAGACGCTGGGAGGACTGCCGGCGCTGCGGCAGATACTCAAGGTCCCCCTGCCGCAACAGCCCAGTGGCCAGGTCTTCATAGGCAGCTACACGGTTCCCCGGCGGGACTGCAGCACGGTGGTGAAGATCCAGGCTCCCGAACGCGGTAGGACGGGGATGCGCGAAGCCCTCGTGATGGCGAAAGTCGGCCCCGACGCGTACTTCCGGCCGCACCCCTACGCCCCCGACGTTCAGGGAGGCCTGCCCTTCCACGTCGCCGATCACGCCCGCTGGGACGAGGAGTTCCCCGATCACCCGCTCACCCGGGTCCGCCGCACACTGGCCGCGCTCGTGGAAGCGGTCACCGTGGAACCGGCCTTCGCCTCTCGGCCACCGTTCGCCGGGCCCGCTCCCAGGGACCCCCGGATCTGATTTCGCCGAAACGCACGGCGGCGCCGCCGCTCCCGTGGGACGGGGAGCGACGGCGCCGTGGTGCAGGAACGGTCAGACGAGCCAACCCACGAAGTGGACGATGCCGGCAAGCAGGTTGGTCAGGAAGTTCATCTGTCATTCTCCTAGTGCGTGGTGCATCTGTGTGGGACTTACGCGGTAGCGGTCTGCAGCCCGCTGTGTGCGTGTAGTAATCATCAACTGCCGCGCGGCAGTTGAGCAATCAATCCCGGGACGGCCACGCGTTCGAGCGAACACCCGATCCCTTGTTCGTGTGTTCTGTGTGCTCGTGTGACCTCAGGGTCGGATGGGGTTCCGGTGGCGTCGGATCCGGCACCCGGGACGGCCCTCCGGCTCCGTCGAGCAGCAGAGCTGTCACAGGTGGGCCTCGGGGCCCGTCAGGAGCGCAGCCGCGGCCGGTTACGGACACGGCGCCCCGGCCATGCCTGCGGTCCGCCGGCAGTTCGTGGGCTTCGGTGATCCGCTGTAGCAGCGGGGCCGCGACGTAGTGGACTTCGGACTCCGGTGGACAGTGGCAGGGACCTGGCCGGGGGATCCCAGAGGTGAGGGGGGCACGGGGGCCGACTGCTCAGGCCGGAACGCTCTCCAGCAAGCGGGTGACCGGGCGGACCGCCGCGCGGCCCGCCCGGTTGGCGCCGATCGTGCTCGCCGACGGCCCGTACCCCACGAGGTGCACCCGCCCGTCGCGTACCGCCCGGGTGTCCTCGACGCGGATTCCGCCCCCGGGTTCGCGGAGTCTCAGAGGTGTCAGATGGTCGATGGCGGCTCGGAAGCCGGTGGCCCAGAGGATCACGTCGACGTCGACGGTCCGCCCGTCGGCCCAGGCCACCCCGTCCTCCGTGATCCGGTCGAACATCGGCAGGCGGTCCAGAACTCCCTGCTCGCGGGCGCGCCGGACGGCGTCGTTGAGCGGCAGCCCGGTGACACTCACCACGCTGCGCGGTGGCAGTCCTCGGCGTACGCGCTCCTCCACCAGCGCGACGGCGGCCCGCCCCTGCTCCTCGCCGAACGGTCCCTCGCGGAAGACCGGCGGCCGGCGTGTCACCCAGAACGTCTCCGCCGCGGTTCCCGCGAGTTCCATCAGATGCTGGGTGCCCGAGGCGCCACCGCCGACCACCATCACACGGAGGCCGGCGAACTCCGCCGGCCCCGGGTAGTCCACCGTGTGCAACTGGCGGCCCCGGAAGGTCTCCAGCCCGGGGTAACGCGGCCAGAACGGCCGGTCCCAGGTGCCGGTGGCGTTGATCAGGGCACGGGGTGAGTAGACACCCTCGGACGTCTCGACGCGCAGCCGCCCGCCGTCACCCTCACGTACGGCGCCGACCTCCACCGGACGGTGCACCAGGAGGTTGAACCGCTGCTCGTACGCGTCGAAATAGGAGGAGATCACCTCTGAGGAGGGCCGGTCGGGGTCCGCGCCGGTCAGTTCCATACCGGGCAGCGCGTGCATTCCGTGCACCTTGCCGTAGGTCAGCGAAGGCCAGCGGTACTGCCAGGCCCCGCCGGGGGCCGGTGCGTGGTCGAGCACCACGAAGTCGCGGTTCGGCCGGAGGCCGGTGCGCCGCAGGTGGTAGGCGGCGGAGAGTCCGGCCTGCCCGGCACCGATGACGACCACGTCCAGTTCGCGCGTCCCAAAGTTGTTCACGCTTCCACTAACTGTGGAGGTGCTCCGGATCTTCCCGGGCGAGATCTGTGATCACCGGGTCGGCGGTGGGCGGCGCGACGCCGGGCAGCCGGAGGAAGGCTCGACAGGCGAGTGGGCGAGCCTCGCGGCGGACGGGACAATGGCCCCATGGCCGACACCTTCAGCACCCATGTCCTCAGCCTCAGCACCGGGCGGACCGAAACCGTGACGGACCTGACGCAGGACTGCGCACAGTTCCTCGACCGTACGGCTCGTGGCCGGGACGGTCTGCTCAACGTCTTCGTGCCTCATGCCACGGCCGGGATCGCCGTCCTGGAGACCGGCGCCGGCAGCGACGACGACCTCCTGGCCGCGCTGCGGACCCTCCTCCCCGCCGACGACCGCTGGCAACACCGCCACGGAAGCCCGGGCCACGGCCGCGACCACGTGCTCCCTGCCCTGGTGCCGCCACACGCGACCTTGCCGGTGATCGGCGGGAAGGTGGAACTGGGGACGTGGCAGTCCATCTGTCTGGTGGACACGAACGTGTCGAATCACAATCGGCAGGTGCGGTTGTCGTTCTTGGGCGGCGTAGGCGAGGCCTGACTGTACGGGGGTCCGGCCGCACCACTTGCAAGGGGCCATGGTGGGAGGCCGTACCAGTACTCACGCTCTCCCCGGCTCCGCCGCCGATGTGTGGTCGTGGTGTGACCCTGTTGTCTCTGGGAGGTACAGCCCGCCTCGCTGACGGACCACCGGCCCAACTCCTCGGCGGACGAAGTGGACCACTGGGCTTCAGTGGTTCGCTGGAGACGGTGTGCCCCAAGCGGTAGCGGAGCCTCTGGGCGAGATCCGCTGCAAGAGCGCCCTGTGCGTGGAAAGATCCCTCGATCGACCATGAGCGCGAGAGGGCTGCGTGCCGCTTGCCGCACCGGGAGGGGAGCCCGAGATGGCCCTGCTGTCAGCGAGTCCGAAGTGGCCCATGCTGCCCGAGTATTTCCACGACTGGGCGTTGGTGGACGTGGAGACTTCCGGGCTGAGGCCCGGAAGGGACCGCGTACTGTCCCTCGCGGTCGTCACGCTGGACGGACACGGCCGGCGGACCGGCGAGTTCTCCACGCTCCTCAACCCGGGCTGCGACCCGGGGCCTGTGCATGTTCATGGGCTCACTCGCGCGCGCCTGGCAGGCGCACCCACCTTCGAGGAGATCGCGCCGCAGGTCGGCGCGCTGCTTAGCGGTCGCGTCCTTGTCGCCCATAACGCGCAGTTCGACTACGACTTCCTGGCCCACGAGTTCGCCCAGGTCCGCTCGTGGGTGCCCGTGAGCAGACGTCTGTGCACCTTGGCTCTCAACAGGCTGATCGCGCCCGCGACGCCGAATCTCAAGCTGGGAACGCTTGCCGCGCACTACGGCGTGCGTCAGGAGCGAGCCCACGACGCGCAGGACGACGTCCGGGTGCTCACAGGGATTCTGCAGGGCTCGCTGGACGCCGCGGGACGTCTGGGCCTGGACCTTCCGCTTCTGGCCTGCCCACCGCGCCAGGACTACAAGCCCTTCGTTCCGAAGACCCCGTGTCCGTACCGGAACCCCGGCCGGTTCCGGGCGGGGGACTGTCTGGTGCAGGGGATGAAGGTCGCCGTCACCGGCGAAACCCTGATGTCCCGCGAGGAACTGATCGCCTGCTCGGTGGCGGCCGGCCTCAACTCGATGACTTCGGTCAGCGGACAGACCAGCCTCCTGGTCACCAATGATCCTGGCCAGGGGACCGCCAAACTACGCAGGGCCGTTGCTGAAGGCGTTCCCCTGGTGGACGAGGTGACTTATCTGCGGCTGCTGGACGAGGTGCGGCCCGGCCAGGTCAAGGGCGCGGCTCGAGCCGCAGTCGCCGGACGAGGCCGTGCCGCAGAGACGCCGGGGGAGACGGCTGCCGCGCCCCGCAAGCCTGTGCCCGCCCTGCCCGCGCAGCGCACCACGACGCCGGTCCCACGCAGCGGTGCCGCCAGGGCGGACCGACCGCTCGCCGGGCGCCGGGTCCTGGTGCTGGGCGGCACTCACGAGGAAGCCGGGGCGGCGCGCGTCCGGGTCGTCGAGCTCGGCGCCTCCGCAGCGGTCAACCTCTCGGCGAAAGTCACCGACATCGTGCTGTTCCCCGGCGGGGAATTGGACCGGCGCATGAGCCGCATTACCTCGCTCGGCCTGCCGCTCCACACTGCCGACTGGCTCCTCGCGCCCACTACGGCCCCTGTCCCCGAACCCGGTTCCGTACATCAGGACCTGGTTGCCGAGTCGCCGGACACGGCAGAAGTCCTGGTCCGGGGCGAGGTCGTCGACCTGCCCGAAGCCGGTGCGACGTGGACTGTGGCGGCCACATGGGGGCAGCTCACCGCATGCGACGTCGATGTCGTCGCCTTCCTGCTGGACGCGCAGGAACAAGTCGCGGGAGACGAGGACTTCGTCTTCTACGGAGCGCCCGAACACCCTGACGGCACGGTGTGGCTCGCCAAGGACGGCCCGACGGAGCAAGCCGTCGGCGTCGACCTGGAGCGGCTACCCCTGGAGGTGACCAAGGTCGTGATCGCGGCGGCGATCGACGGCGACGCCACATTCTCGGACGTCGGCGCGGTGGAGGTCGTCGCCACTCGCGGGATTGGCGAGGCCCCGACCGCCCTTGCCACCCTCGACGCCGCCACCACTGAGCGCACCATGGTCCTCGCCGAGATCTACCGCCGGGGCGAGGGGTGGCGGCTTCGCGCGGTCGGGCAGGGGTACGACCACGCTCTCGCGGGCCTCGCCCGGTCCTACGGAGTCGACGTCGCCGAATGACTCCACGGCAGGACCACGACTTCCAATCGTCCAGAAGGGGAGGCCCACGGTTCGTGTTCTCAGGGTGCGACGCCGACCGGGGGCGTCGCTTCGGGGTACGGGGCCGGGGATGAGGTCGCGGTTCATGTGCTCCTTGAATTCGTGCCGCACCGCCCGAAGGCCGACCCGATCGGCCTCGACGAGGTCTCCCACTGGGACCTCCTCACCAGCGCCTCACCGACACCGGCCTCGACGTCGAGGTCCGGGCCGCCGACGCGATCCTCCTGCTGATCGGCCAGCACCTCACCCGCATCGCCGCCCTGCCCATCACGGCCATGGGCACCCACGACGGGACGGCGTTGCTCCTCCTGGGCCGGACCCCCGATTGTGCTGCCCACCACCCTGGCCGACCTCTTGGCCACCCTCGCCGACCGCTCCGTTCCCCAAGGCTGGGCCACGAATACCAGCGCCGGCTGCCTGTTCCCCGGCCATCTGCTTGGCGCCCACATCTCCGCCGCCCTCAGCCGACGCCTGGCCGCCCAAGACGTTCCCGACCGGCCCGCCCGGACCACCGCCCTGGTGGCTCTCGCCGCAGACCTGCCGCCCGCGGTCCTCGGCCCGATGCTTGGCCTCCACCCGACCACGGTCGTCCAGTGGCGCCGTCGCGCCGCCACCGACTGGACCGCGACCTCGAAGCACGCACCGTGGCCGCGGGCCAGGGGTAGGGCCGAGCAAGCAGGCAGGACCGGGTTGCTGGACTGGATTGCCTGGCAAGACCTGCGGCGATCTCCCAGTCTTCCGGCGTATGGGAGCATTCTTCGATGTGGCGTGAGCAGATCCTTGAGGCGACGGCTGGTGCTGAGCTCGGTGCTCCGGCCGACGAAGCGGAACTGGCTGCGATCGAGAGCGCACTCGGACAGCCGCTACCCGCGCAACTGGCCAGTCTCTTGCGAGAGTGCGATGGCGTGCGCGGACGCTACGGTCTCGACGTCGTGTGGAGTGCCGAGCGAATCGCGAAGAGTAACGCGGAGTTCCGCAGTGCCCGGGATTTCGCGGATCTGTACATGTCATTCGAACCGCTGATGTTCTTCGGCGACAACGGGGGAGGCGACCAGTTCGCCTTCGTTCGAACTCCGCAGCGCGACGAGGTCTTTGTCTGGGACCACGAGACGGACAGCCGATACCTAGTCTCCTATGGTCTGGACAAGTACATCGAACAGGCCCTGCGGGCGACCGGAGACTGGTACCGGTAGACCGGCCATCGGAATACAGCACTATTGGTATGACGCTCCCCGTCGGCTGGGGCCTCGGCCTGGACGGCGGGGCGGCGGGAGGTGTACGCGAACGATCAGGGATCGGCTGTTTCGCTCGTCGCGGTAACGGCGCGGTCTTCGATCGGTTGGGCCCTGATACCACCCCGGGCAGGATTCGTCCCTGACGCGACGCCGGGACGACAGAGGGCGGCACGCGAAATCAGCGGTGTTCGACGGCGATGCCGGTGAACAGGGCGGTCGCCGACCCGGCCAGGAGCAGGTGTACGGCTGCGGCGATCCACAGCTGTAGTTCCAGGAGTCCGCTCCCGGCCTCCATCACGCCTCCGCTGATTCACGCGGTGCGGCGGGGGGCACGGGCCGTACGCGGCCCGGTGAGCCGAAGTCGTCATCGGCGAACAGCACACCCCAGCCCAGCCAGAAGGCGAGCGCGGCCGTCGCCGCGCCGAGAAACAAGCGCGACGGCGCCATCGACCCACACCGAAGGAGAGCGCACGCCCTTCAGGCTGTTGTCGCTGAGTCACATACGCCTGAGTACGCCTACTCAGGCGTCGGCGTCCCGGCCAACTCACGCTGAGGCCCGTTGCGAGGGCCGGGGGAGGACGCGATGGGTGGTGCGGTGACCGAACCGCGCGCTGTACGGGCGCGGCAGGCGAAGCGGGCGGCACGTGCCGCCGCGGCCGGTGTCGTCGCGGTGGCCGCTGCCGGGGTGTCGATGTGGTTGGTGGTGAACTCCAGCGCGTGCCGCAGCGCGCCGGGCTTCGGCTGTCTCGGCTATGCCCTGTGGTGGTTTTCTCTGCTGCCGGTCCTGGTCTTCGGCCTCACCTGGCCGGTCTTGCGGCTTCTCGCGGTCCGGCCTGCCTGGCTGACTGCGCTGCTGGGCACCGGCATTGGCTGCTATCTGCTGTGGTGCCTGGACTCGTTGCGGTGGCTGCCGAGCGGCACCCTGCTCCTTCAGACGGCCCTGTGCGCGGGAGCGTTCGCCCTCGCGGCATGGTTCACCCAGTCCTGCCGGCCCCGGTGGCCGCGAGCAGCCGCCGCCCTGGCCCTGGTCCTGCTGATGCCGCTCGACTCCCTCGCCTCCACGCAGCTGGCCCACCACAATCAGAGCACCGAACTCGCCCATGCGGGCGTGCCGTTGCTGGCACCCAATGTGCCCGACGGCTACCACCTGGAGGGCGTCGGCACCAGTGGAACGGCGCACAGCAGCCAGCCCACCTTCTACTACCGGATCGCCCCGGTCGACGCAGGCCGGCAAGCCGACTCCATGGAGGAGCTCCACCGGGTCATCCAGGTAGTCGTCGGTCCTCGCCTGCCGAACTTCACGCCGCCCTCGCACTGCGCGGCGCTCACCAACGTGTATCCGGTGCCCGCACCCGCCTGCACCCCCATCGCCCCCGGAGTGTGGCGGTGGTCGAGGTACGGCTTCGTCAAGTACTTCACCTGGGTCGGTGATGCGGTCGCCGTCGTCGAAGCACGCACGCCACCGGTCAGCAGCGCACTGCTGCGCAGCATCGCCTCCAGCATGCGCGTGCGCGCGCCTGCGTACTTCTCCGAGCAGTGAACCACCCATCCCGCCACGACCACGCTCCTGAGTCGAGGGCCAACGGAGTAATCCTCGGCCGTGACTGCCATGAGAATGATGGCGGCGATTCGAGAACGTGATCTCGGATCACCTCTTAACGTGGGCGCCGAAGTGCCGCAGGGGTGGCGGCGGAGGGGACGTACCAGCATGCGCAGGGTTCCGCCGGAGATGTTCCGGTTCACCACGGGGGAGGCGGCCGACTTGAACGGGGCCGTGCTCGAGGCTTTCGGGGTGGCCGGCGAGCACCTGGAGACCGCGCTCGGGCTCGACGGCGTGCGGGAGCGGCTGCGTGCGGTGGGCTGGGTTGCGGATCTCGAGGACGAGGTACTGCACGAGACGCTGAAACGGCTGGTGAAGTGGGAACTCCTCGACGTGGTGCACAACCACGCCCAGAACTACCGCACGGCCGAGGAGTACGAGCGGCGCAACCTGCACTACTCGCTGACCCGCCGGGGAGAGGCCGCGCTCGCCGGGGTGCGACACGCCCTGGAGGTGTTGGCCTCCACGGGGGCGCTGCAGACCGCGGTGCTGGAGGCGATCGCCGACCGGCTCGACGAACTGACCCTCCTGTCTGGCGAACCTGCCGTGGCCGACCGGCGGATCTTCAGCACCCTGCGGGAGCTGGAGGGCCATCTGGAGGGCCTGGTGGAGAACACCAAGGCCTTCAACGGCCAGTTGCAGAGGCTCCTTCGCGCCGAAGGAGTGGATCTGGACGTGTTCCGTGAGGTGAAGGCCGCCACCGTCGCGTATCTCCAGGAGTTCCTGGTCAATCTCGACCGGCGCGGCGAGATGGTGGCAGCCTCCGTAGTCCGCGTGGAGGAGCGGGGCATCGCGGTGCTGCGTGAGCGTGCCCTGCGCGGTGCCGAGCTGCCTCCGTCACCGGGGGAGGACCCGGCAGCCGGCTGGCTGGAGAGCCGGCGGGCGCGCTGGGCGGGGTTGAGGGCCTGGTTTCTGCCGGACGACGGCGCGCGCCCCCGGATCGAGCAGCTGCACGACATCGCCCGGCGTGCCATCGTCTCCCTCCTGCAGGTGCTGGAGCGGATCAACGAGTCCCGGCGCCGCCCCTCCAGCGCCGTACAGGACTTCCGGGAGCTCGCGCGCTGGTTCGCGGCGGCTCCCGACGAGGAGGACCTGCACCGGCTGTGGTCGGCCGCCTTCGGCCTCGGCCCGGCCCGCCATGCCCACCTTGCCCACCCGGACCCGGAGCTGATCCCCTTGTCCCACTCCTGGTGCGAGGCGCCGCCGGTACAGGTGTCGGCCCTGCTGAGGACCAGCGGACGGACCGAACGCTTCACTCGTACGGCCACGGTGCGAGACGTTGCGGCGGTCAGGGCGGCACGCGCCGAGCGCGCCCGGGCGGAGCGAGCGGAGCTGGCACGCGCCTGGCAGGAGCTCGAGACGGTCGGCCCGGTACGGCTCTCCTCCTTCAGCACCCTCGACCCCGTGGCCTTCGACCGTCTCCTCGATCTGCTGGGCCGGGCGCTGGGCGCCCGGCCGGACGCGGGTGGCCGACGACGGGCCACGACCGGCGACGGCCGGGTGGAGGTGGTGCTGTTGCCGCCCCCCGACGGGCGTACCGCCGTATTGCGTACCGTGCAGGGGACGATGGCAGGACCGGACTACGTCATCCACGTCACGGCCGTGGGTGGGGCGGTCGCCTTCCCGGCAGTCGGCGCCGCCACGGGGCGGGAGGCCGCAGGATGAGCACCCTCGCCAACCAACTGGCCTCCGCCGAACGCGAGGAGGTCGCGCGCGCCATCCGCCTTCTTCTCGCCCGCCCGCTGCTCACCGAGGCAGCCGACCCGACCGGCTTCGATCTGGTGCGCCGCCGCCGTGACCCGCTGGCTCGTTGGTTCGACTACACCTGCGGCTGGAATCTGGTCGTGGAGCCCCGCCGGGGCTACGCCCGCCTCACCAAGGTCCGCACCGACCCCGACGGCTCCCGCCCCGCTCGCCGGGCGCGTTCCGGCCGGGCCCCGTTCGACCGCCGGCGGTACGTCCTGCTGTGCGTGACCGCCGCGGAGCTGCTGTCGATGCCGATGACGACCATCGGCATGCTCGCCGACCGCGTCGTCCAGGCCATGGCGACCGACCGCGCGCTTGCGGGGTTCGACCCGGTCCACCGGCCGGAGCGCATGGCGTTCGTCGACGTCCTGAAGCTGCTGGAGTCGTACGACGTGCTGCGTGCTGTGGACGGCATGACCGAGACGTACGTCGACTCCGCGCAGGCGAAGGTCCTCTACCGCGTGGACACCACGCTGCTCATGCGGCTTCCAGCCGCGCCGGTCGGCGCCTCCCGGCTCGCCGTGCCCCCGGAGGAGGTGCCCGCGCGGTTCGAGGACCTCCTCGCCGGTCTGGTCAGGGAGCGCCGCTACGGAAGCACTTCTGCCGACGATACGCACGCCGAGACCGCCGCGACCACGGACGCCCAGCGCAACCTGCGGCTGCGCCATTCGGTGCTGCGCCGCCTCTTCGACGATCCCGTGCTCTACCGGACCGATCTCGCCGACGACGAGCTCGCCTATGTCACTTCCTTGACCGGCCGCCAGATCCTGCGCCGCTCTGTCGAACAGGCCGGTTTCCTCCTGGAGGAACGGGCGGAGGGCTTTCTCCTCGTCGACCCGGACGCCATCGCCACCGACGTCCGCTTCCCCGACGACACCTCCACAGCCCGAGTTGCCGCGCTACTCCTCCTCGCACCGCTCTGCGCCACGCCCGCAGGCCTGCTGCCCGAGCAGCTGGCCGAGGCCGGAGCAGAGCTGCTGCGCCGCTTCCCGGGCTGGGCCAAGGCGTACCAGTCGGAGGAAGGCCCGGCCCGCCTTGCCGACGACGCCGTACGGATCCTGCTCGACGTCGGCCTGGCAGCCAGGGCCCGAGACCGCGTCGTCGCGCGACCGGCCGCGTACCGCTACCGCCTGACGGAGACCACCGGCCCAGCCCCGAAGAACGATCCGCCAGCCGTGACCACCGCCGGCAGCGCCGGAGAAGGAGACAAGCAGTGAGCGTGACGGAACTCCCCCTCCAGCGAAGGCCCGAGGAGACCATCGAACCGTCACCCGTTCACGAGGCGGATACCGGCCGCGGACGCTGGCAGCCCCATCGCGCGGGCATTCTCAACGTCTGGCGCTACTACGACGAGATCTTCACCTTCCACCAGGGTCGCCTGCTGCTGCGCGGTCAGAACGGTACAGGCAAGTCCAAGGCCCTGGAACTGCTGCTCCCCTTTCTCTTCGACGCCAGCCTCCGCCCCAACCGCCTCTCCACGTTTGGCGGTTCGGAGCGCACGATGCACTGGAACCTGCTGGGCCAGGGAGCGTCCGGAAAGACCCGTGTCGGGTATGTCTGGATGGAGTTCCGCCGCGTCGGAGGCGACGGCACCGAGCACTGGTTCGGCTGCGGAGCCCGCCTGCACGCGAGCGTCCACACCACCACGGCGCACGCCGACTACTTCACCACCACCGCCCGGATTGCCCACCCCGACGGGGTCCACCTCGTCAACGACACCGGACAGCCCCTGACCAAGGCGGCCCTCACCGAAGCCCTGCGCGACCGCGGCGAGGTACATCCGGCGGCCACCGACTACCGCACCACTGTGCGGCGCGAACTCTTCGCGGGCATGGGCGAGCAGCGGTACGAGTCCCTGCTCTCCGCCTTGCTCCAGCTTCGCCAGCCCAAGCTGTCCGAACGGCTCGACCCCTCCCTCCTGTCCACCCTGCTGTCCCGGGCCCTGCCCCCGCTCGGCGAAGGAGAAATCACCGAGCTCGCCGAGGGCTTCGAGCGCCTGGACCGACAGCGGGACCACCTCGACCGTCTCGACGCCGAGGTGACGGCCGCCGAGAACGTTGCCTCCCGGCAGCGCGCCTACGCTCGTCGGGTCCTGCGGGCCGGCGCGGCGGCGCTGATCTCTGCGACCACCGAGATGGACGACCTCACCCGGGACGCCCGCGTCAGCGCCGAGGAGTACGAGAAGGCGTGCGAGGAGCGCGCCTCCACCCTGGCCCTGCGCGAGGAGCTGGAACTACGGGCGCACGCCTTGGACGAGATCGTCGAAGGGCTTCGGGAGAGGGACGCCTACCAGAAGGGGGAGGAGCTCGACCGGCTCCGCCGCGACACCGAGGAACAGGTCGCGGCCGCCGCGGAGCTGCGTACCGCCGCCCGGTCCGCCGAGGCCGAGGCGGAGGAGGACCGGAAGCACGCCGACGAGGTCGCGGGACACGCCCGCTCGCGCGACGAACACGCCCGCGCGACCGCGGACGAGGCACACCGCTCGGCCCGGGCCGCAGGCATGGAGTCCATCCACCACGAGGTGAAGACGGTGTTGGACACGGAAGGGGAGGTGAAGCCCCTCGGTAACGAGTCGGCGAACACCCCGGACAGGACGGGGAGCAGGCGGTCCGATGCTCCTGGCACCGCCGCCCGCCGACTGCTCCGGGGCGCGGTCACCGCCCGACGGCAGCAGGTCGCCGACATCACCGACGCGATCGACGCCCACGACCGGGCGGTACGCGACCGGGGTACCGCCGAGGGCCTGCTTGACGAGGCCCGAACCCGGCTCGCGGACGCGATCACCCAACGCGACACAACCGCCGCCGCCTGGGACGAAGCCCTGGCAGCCCAGGTGGAGCGGCTGCTCGCCTGGGCCCGGGACTGCACGGAGCTGTGCATCCCCGACCTCGATGAACTGGCCGCCAGGGCGGCCGTCGAGGCAGACGTGCGCGAGCTGGTCGAAACGGTCGCACGACCGCTGGACCAGGAGATCACCACGGAGCGGGCCGGAGTCCGCACGGCGCAACAGGGGTTGGAACAGGAACGTGACCTGCTCGACGCGCGGAGGCGCAAGCTCAGCGGCGAGACCGATCTCCAGCCCGTCGCTCCACCCACCCGCACAACCGTCCGCACGGCTGCGGCAGGCGCGCCGCTGTGGCGGCTGATCGCCTTCCACGAGGACGTCCCGCTCCCCGTACAGGCCGGGGTGGAAGCGGCACTGGAGGCGTCGGGCCTCCTGGACGCATGGGTGAGCGCATCCGAAGGGCTCACCCTTCCTGGGCACGACACCCGTGTCGAGGTCGGCCTCGCCACGACCGCCCCCGGCTCCGGCCTGCTGGACGTGCTGAGGCCCGAGGAGGACATTCCCGTACCGGTCGGCACGGTGACCCGCATCCTCGCCGGCATCGCGTATGGCACCACCCTGCCCGGCGGTCACCCTGCGGCAGTCTCCTCCGACGGCGCCTGGCGCCTCGCGCCGGCCACGGGTTCCTGGAGCAAGCCGGAGCCCGCCCACATCGGAGCCCTCGCCCGGCAGCGGGCCAAGCAGCGTGAGATCGCCGAACTGACCGAGCTGATCGCCGAGAAGGACGCCTCCCTGGCCACCCTCGCCGACCGGCTGCGGGAACTCGGCGCCCGCGCCGCCCGGCTGGCGGAGGACCGCACCGCCCGGCCCGACCACCGGGAACTCGATGCCTGCCGACGGGACTGGGACCGGGCCGAGGAGAAGGTGGCCGCCCGGGACGACGCCGTGCGTGACGCGACCGAGCATCTGGCCGCACGCGAGGGTGACGTGGCCGGCGCGCTGCGCACGCTGAGCCGCAGGGCCGCCGAACACGGACTGCCCACGGACCGCGACCGGCTGCGCGAAGTCGGCCGCGACGTGGAGAGCTTCCGCGACCTCGCCGATGCCTGGACGGACGCCCGCATCGACGCGATCGCGGCCGCTGAAAGGGCTGGTGAGACGGCCGCACGGGCGGACCGGTCACGCCTTCGCGCGGAGAAGCAGACCGCCGACGCTGCCGCTGCGGAAGCGAAGGCGGCTGGTATGACGGCACGCCTGAAGGCGGTGGAGGAGACGGTCGGCGCGGACTACCGGCAGATCGTCGCGCGCGTTGCGGAGACCCGTGCCGAACGGGTCCGCTGCGGCAAGGAAGCCCGCCAGGCAGCCGAGCTCCTCCTGGGCCTGGAAGGCCGCATCGGAGAGCTGAGGGCCACCAGCGGCCAGGACGCCGACCGGCAGGAGAAAGCAGCCGAGGCCCGCGGCGGCGCGGCGCGGCGGTTCCGGCACCTGTGCCTGGTGGGTCTGGCCGAGGACGCGGGCGTCGTACCCGAACTCGACGCCGGGGACGGTACCAAGGCCACTCTGGAGGCCGCGCGCGCCATGGCGGCACGGTGGCCCCAGGTCCCGCACGCCCCGCGCCACCTCGGCGACGCCGCCACCCGCCTCTCCGAAGCCGTCCACGAGGCCCGCCGCCACCTCGGCGTCCGCGCCGACCTGGAGCTGGAGCCCGACGACGACATCCAGCTCTTCACCGCCACCCTGGAGGGCGTCCGCGTGGGGGCGACCGGTCTGCTCGCCGCGCTCACCCAGGAGCGCGACCGCAGCCGCGAGGACATCAGCACCGCCGAACGGCGCCTCTTCGACCAGATCCTCACCGGTGACATCCGCCGCCACCTCGCCGCCCGCATCCGCCGGGCCGGCGAACTCGTCGCGCACATGAACGGGCACCTGGAACGGGTCCGTACCGCCTCCAACGTCGCCGTCCAGCTCGTCTGGGACGTCCGCCCGGACCTCCCCGACAGCACCCGCACCGCCCGCCAGCTGCTCCTGAAGGACCCCGGTCGGGTCACCGAGTCCGACCGGGAGGCCCTGCACGCCTTCTTCCGTGCCCGCATCGAGGAGGCCAAGGGCAGCGACACGGCCGCGAGCTGGGAGGAGCACCTCGGCGAGGTGCTCGACTACACCGCCTGGCACACCTTCACCGTCCGCCTCGACCGGGCGGACGGGAGCGGCTGGCAGCCCCTGACCAAGCGGCTGCACGGCGCGCTCTCCGGCGGGGAGAAAGCCATCGCACTGCACCTGCCCCTGTTCGCCGCCGTCGCCGCCCACTACGAGGACGTGCCCCTGGCCCCCCGCCCGATCCTCCTCGACGAGGTCTTCGTCGGCGTCGACACCGTCAACCGCGGACAGGTCTTCGCCCTGCTCACCGCACTCGACCTGGACCTCATGATCACCTCCGACCACGAGTGGGGAAACTACAGGGAACTGCCCGGCATCGCCGTCCACCAACTCCTGACCGACGGAGACGACGCTGTCACCAGCGCGCGCTTCGTCTGGAACGGCACCGGAATGGAGGAAGGATGACCTTGCGAGACCAGCCCGTGTCCGGCGGGACAACCTCTCGGGAGCATCTCGCGTCGGGTGACGCGACCCTTCGCCGCCCCGAACTCCATCCCGTCTGGCAGACGGTCCACGACCGCCTCTCCTCCGGCCGCCCCGTCACACGCGTACGCCTCGGACTGCTGGACGAGACCCAGCGCGAAGCCCTCGCGGACCTCCTCGGTCTGGACCACCTGCCGGACCCCCGGCCCTCCGTCGCCCTGGCCCGCCTGGAGGAGGCAGTCACCGAACTTTCCGGCCGCAACGTACGAGAAGTCGTCGCCGAGCTCATCGGCCCACTCGGCGACAGAGCCGGTGAACGCCGCCGCCAGGAGGACGAACGCGCCGGGCTGTGGACCTGGTTGGCTGGTCACGACACGGTACGGGCACAGCCGGTGCTCGCCGACTGGGCTGCGTCCTGTCGAACCGCAGGACTGGTCGGCGGCTCGGCGGAACGCACCCGTACGCTGCTCACCGACGCGCTCAAGGTGCTCGCCGAACTACCCGGCCAGGCCGAACCCCTTCCGGTCTTTGCCGCCCGAGTTCTCAACGGCCACGCGCACGCTCTCGACGACGGCACACCCGTCTCCACCCTCGTCCTGCGTGCCCTGGCGACTCAGTACGACATCGCTCCACCGCAGTCCGCAGCGGAACGCCGCGCCCTGTGGACCCGCGCCGGCGTCGCCGACGACGAGCTGTCCGCCACCGTCGTCATCGGCGGACTACGCCCTGCCGGCGACGGCCTTCTTGCCCGTGTGGCCCGCCTGTGCACCGAGGCGGGCCAGGCCGCCAGCCTGACCCTCGCCCACGTCAGGAGCCCGGGCGAGCTCACCCTGCCCGCCACACCTGCCCGACTCCTCGTCCACGTAGTGGAGAACCCCAGTATCTTGGCTCTCGCCCTCCGCCGCTTCGGCTCCAACTGCCCACCGCTTGTCTGCACGTCCGGCTGGCCCAACGGCGCAGCTATCCAGCTCCTGCGCCTACTCGCGGACCAAGGCGCTGCTCTCCGTTACCACGGTGACTTCGATGGCGAAGGCATCCGCATTGCCGCATACGTCATGGAGAAAACAGGTGCGTACCCCTGGCGCATGACGGCGGCGGACTACCGATCCGCGATCGTCCACAACGCGCACGGTCCTCGACCGGGGCGCATCACCGGAGCACCGTGGGATCCCGAGTTGGCCGAAGCCATGGCGGAGCACGACATCGCCGTCGTCGAAGAGCTGGTGGCAGATGTGCTGTTGGAAGATCTTGCTGCTGCTGCTGCTCGCCAGGAGTGCCTTCCTGGCTGTTCGTAACGCTCCAAGCGGCTGAACGTCCGTAGACCGGTGCTGACCTGTGGCGATGTCGACGGCCATGTGCGTGGCCACATTTCGAGACGCATCACGTGGAACGCGCCATCAGGTAGCTTGGAGTTGCCTTAGCGGAGTTTGGTGGACACACTCTCGATCAGGTCGAGCACGGAGCAGAGGCGACTGCTGGGCCGTGGGTGGATCTCACTCTCCGGCGGGCGGTGGTGGCACGGGTGCCGTCCGATCGTATGGCGCACGTACGGCAACAGCCCCACAAGCCCCATACTTTCCGCAATCGCCGGATCAGGCGAGAACGGGCGCCTTGACCCCTGTCCCCGGGTGGACGAGCGAACGCAGTTTCTCGCGGGTCTCCGGGTCTGTGGAATAGATCATCGTCCCGACCATCCCGCGAGTCAGCAGCACCTTGTACGTGTTACGGATGAGCCGGTTGACCTCGGAGTCCGGGGTGGCCTTGGTGAAGATCGGGTCCTTCGAAGCGGTACGGTCCACCACCCAGCGGTCGGTCCGCCAGACCAGGTCCGGTCCCATGATCACGCCCGACCAGTCGTACTCGAAGCCCTGGGCTGTGTACACGCAGCCCACCTGGCCGAAACCGGCCGGATCGTTGGCCCAGAGCGGCGCCGCCGGGGCACCGAAGAGGGACCGGTCGCCGGGTACGTTCCAGGGGCGCGACCAATTGCCGATGACGACGTCACGGGGCAGCTCGGACATCTCCGAGGTGATCTTCGTGGTCCACTTCCAGCAGTATCCCGCGGCGATACGCGCGCTGTACTTCTTCCCCTCGCCCTCCTTACGGCGGGCGACGAGGAAGTCCTCCAGCTCCTGGGGGCTGTCCGCGGTCAGCAGTTGCACC
Organism: Streptomyces sp. NPDC059166; assembly: GCF_042755185.1. Lineage (NCBI taxonomy): Bacteria > Bacillati > Actinomycetota > Actinomycetes > Kitasatosporales > Streptomycetaceae > Streptomyces > Streptomyces sp. NPDC059166. Next base: position 40,869 of record NZ_JBHZCI010000007.1, read on the forward strand.
TTGTCGTCCGGCTCCCAGACAGTCGGCTCGTCGCCGTCCAGGCCGAGCAGATTCGCGACCCACTTGACGTAGGCCTCGCTGCCGCCGCAGCGGAACTGGCTGTCCAGTTCCACCACGATGCAGTCGAGCCCTTGGGCGGCCGCAGCATCCTTGATCTGCTCCGCCGTCCCCATCTCGCCGGGGCGCACCACTTGATGTTGGTCGAGCAGGAACACCGGCACGCGGGCCGCGTCGATGAGTTCCGCCACCTGCGGGCGGTCGGTGCGCAGGGCGGCCTTGGTGTAGCGGTTGGCGGACGTCTTGCGGAGCCGGTGGGCCTCGTCGCAGATGAGGACGTCGAGGTCGTTCGGCTCGGCACCCATGAAGCTGTTGAAGTACATGAACAGTTTCTGCACCTCGGGCTTCCGGGCGCCAGCGACTTTGCGCATGGTCTTGGTGAACGACGCAGAACCGGTCGCGTGCAGGGCGGTGTCGCCACGCCGGTACAGCTCGCCGAGGAGCGACAGCGCGATGACGCTTTTGCCGGAACCAGGGCCACCGGTCACCACGACGACCTGCTTGTGGTTTGATCGCTTGGCCTTGCGCACCGCTGACAGCACCAGCTCGTAGGCGATCCGCTGCTCGTCGAGCAGGATGAACTGCTCGCGGTCGCGGACCTCGGCTGCCGCGACGGCCATCAGTTGCTTCGACGGGCGCGTCCGGCCCTGGACGAGCAGGTCGGCGGCCCCTGCGCCGGTCTTGGGCGCGAGCCGCGAACGCAGGAAGTCGAGGAACGCGCCGCGTTGTTCGGCGGTGTACATACGGCCCTGCAGGTCCTCCTGGACCTCACGCAGGGAGCTGATGCCGAACTCCGTCGCGTTGTGGAGGAACGCCACTCCGGCGACCGCCTCCGGTGTCCGCTCCAGCGCACCGTTGAACGAGAGCAGGTAGGAGCAGTAGCCGCGGACCTGCTCGATCGGGTTGAGGACGGGGCGCGGGTAGGCGTCTATCCGGCAGAGCAGGGGGTCTTCTTCCTCCGCCCATGCCTGGCTCCACTGCTTGAGTTCGACCACGACGTACGACGGCCCGCCAGTGGACGGGTGGACCCCGGCCAGTATGACGTCGGCGCGCTTGCTGGTCAGGGGGAGGGAGTACTCGATCAGCATCTCGACGTCGTCGAGTCCGGCGTCGAGCAGCGCACCGGTGAGGGCGGGGAGACTGCGCTCCCAGGACCGCACCTCTGACGCGCCGGGGCGGTAGCCGTGCGTGTGCTGGAAGTTCTCTATCAGGTGCAGCGCCAGCGTCCCTTCCAGGTTGCGGGCGGCGACGGTCGCGGCGGACTCGCGGAACAGCAAGGAATGCCCCCAGGCAGCACGAAGCAACTCGTGCGGGTGGGGGCATGTCCTCTTCAGTCCGCTGACGCGGAACGGAAGCCCGTCGGGCCGCAGATGATCTCGCTCATCCTAGGTCAGGGAGCGGGTCGGGTGGTGGGGGTTTCCGGCGGGTCTCCGGCCTTGGACGAGTCCGTGCGGGAGGTGGCGGGTGTCTGCGCGGCGGAACGCCGGGCCGTGGTGCGCGGCAGGCCTGCCGGTGATCAGGCATTATGCCGACTGCCTGCGTTCACTCTGGCCAGCTGAGCGCTGAGTAACTCGTCTCGGCTGGCCGACCGTACGCAGGCTGGTTCCGCGTCCCACTCCCGGACTCCGCCGGGAGGGCGGATCTGGAGGTACGGCCCGTGGTACCCATCCGAACGTCCACCGTCGACGGGGGTAGACTCGGGGCAGTCTTAACGGAGTTTGGTGGACACGAACGTCGACAACGTCGGCCGTCAGGTCAGGTTGTCGTTCCTGGGTGGTGTCGAGGAGGCCTGACCGTACGGGCCAATTCCGGCTGTACAACTGCCCGGGGCGGTCGCGCGGCCGCACCAGGTATTCACGCTCGCGCCTGTTCCGCCGCCGATGTGTGGTCGTGGGTGCGGGCTCCTCTTCACCCTTTGCGTCGTCCGGCTTACGAACCACTCGACCCGGCTCCCTCGCCGGCGAAGTGGGCCACCGGGTTCGTAGTCCGACGGACTGCTGTTGCCCCGGCCGATCAAGAGCGCGAGGGGGCGCTGTCCCTTGGGGCGCGGCCGATGTAAGCGGCCACCACACCCGCTCCGGCGAGCAGGACGAGGCCGGCCGCCACGAGCGCGACCCGGGTGCCGTCGCCGGCCGACGACGCACCGCCCATCAGCGCGCCCAGGACGGCGACGCCCAGGACCGCACCGGTCTGACGCGCGGAGTTCAGCGCGCCCGAGGCGATACCCGCCTGCTCCTTGGCCACCGACCCCACGATTGCCGTCATCAGCGGCGGAATGCAGAAGGAGACACCGAATCCCAGCACCAGCAGGCCGACGCACATCGCGACGAGCGAGACGGCGGAGTCCGCTGTGGCGGCGGACTGGATCAGGACGCCGACGCCCATCATCAGAAAGCCCGCGATGGCGGGCGTGCGGGCGCCGATCCTGGCCACGAGGCGGCCGGTGAAGATCGGGTTGAAGGCCGTCGGCAGGGTGAGCGGCAGGAAGGCCAGGCCCGCGGTGAAGGCAGAGTGGTCGAGCGCCTCCTGGAAGTGGAGCGACAGGACGAACAGGACGCCCGAGAGGCCGAAGTTGACCAGGAGTCCGGCGAACAGGCCGGCGGACAGCGTCCGGTTGCGGAACATCTCCAGCGGCAGCATCGGGGCGTGGGCCGCGGTCTCCTCGCGGCGCTCGGCAAGCACGAACACAACCCCGGACACCGCGAACACCGCCAATCCCCCCAGCACTTCGGGGGCACCCCAGCCCCTGGGCCGGCTCTCGACGAGCGCGTACGTCAGGCCGGCAAGGGCCAGAACGGCACTGGTCTGGCCCGACAGATCGAGTCCCTTGGCCGGCTTGGGGGCGCTGACCGGGGCGCACTTCATCGTGATGACGATGCCGGCAATCCCGACCGGGATGTTGAGCAGGAAGATGGACCGCCACCCGAGCGTGTCGGTGAGGACACCCCCGGCCAGCGGACCCGCGGCCAGCGCGGCGCCGCTGATCGCCGCCCAGCCGCCCATGGCCCGCGCACGGGCCGCCGGATCGGTGTAGGCGTGCGCGATGATCGCCAGTGACGTGGGCAGGAGCAGTGCGCCCGCCACACCGAGCAGAGCCCGCAGGGCGATCAGCGCGCCCATGGACGTGGCCACCGCCGAGAGGCCGGAGAAGACGGCGAACAGCCACAGGCCCGTCAGAAAGACCTTCCGGCCGCCGTAACGGTCGGACAGCGCACCGGCGGTGAGCAACAGGGCCGCGAAGGTGAGCGTGTATCCGTTGGACACCCACTGCAGTCCGGCGAGCGAGCCCGAGAGGTCCTCACCGATGGCGGGTAGCGCCACCGTGACGACAGTGGTGTCCAGCATCACCATGAAGTAACCGAGCGACAGCCCCAGCAGCAGGAGCCCCTTCGATGCGGTGGGGGAGGTGCCGGGCGGAGCGCCGGGAGACGGACGGGAGACATTCGGGGGGCCGGCGGGCTGACGGGACATGGCTGTCCTCCCAAGGAGGTACGGGGGTGTTCTCGAGCGGAAGCCGCATGACGGCAGGACGGGATACCACCGGGACCGGTTGTGGGCAGGGGGCGGTACCTGAAATCCTGGCAGTGCGAGACCGGTTGCAGAAGCGGGCACTTCCGATGACGACCATCGGCAGAGCCGATCAGAAGGGCGTGAGTTGTGGAACTGCGTCACCTGCGGACGTTCCGGACCGTGGCGCGCACACTCAACTTCACGCGGGCCGCGGCGGAGCTCAACTACGCCCAGTCCAGCGTCACCGAGCAGATCCAGTCCCTGGAAGGCGAGCTCGGCGCCAAGCTCTTCGACCGCACCAACCGCAAGCTGTCGCTGACTCCGGCCGGTGAACGGCTGGTCGAGTACGCCGACCAGATGCTCCTGCTCGTCCAGGAGGCGCGCACCGCCGTGGAGGACGAAGCCCGGCAGCCCGGTGGTCAGTTGACCATCGGTGGCCTGGAGACCCTGTGCGCGCACCGGCTGCCCGCCGTCCTCGCCCGCTACCGCCGGCTCCACCCGCGCGTCCAGGTGACGCTGCGTGCGGGGGGTCGCGGCCAGCTCTACGAGTGGGTCCGGCGCGGCGAGATCGACGTCGCGCTCACCTTCGGCCAGGCGCCCCAGGACAAGCTCCTGGCGAGCGAGCCCCTCACCACGGACCGGCTGATGGTGGTCGCGCCCACCGACCACCGACTCGCTTCCTACGCCCGGGTCGTCGGCCAGGACCTGCGCGGCGAGTCGTTCCTCGCCACCCCGCAGGGGTGCGGATTCCGAGAGATGCTCGACACGCTGATCCACACGCTGGGACCGGACGCGCCCGTCATCGACGCCCAGGTCGCGAGCATGGCCGCCCTGTGCCAGTGCGCCTCCGCGGGCATGGGCTGCGCGCTGCTGCCCGAGATCGCGGTGGCCGGACCCGCCGCCCGCGGGGAAGTGGCCGCGGTGCCCCTGACGGGCAGCGTCTCGCAGACCCAGATCACGATGACCTGGCTGCGCCGGGCGGAGCTGCGGCCCGCCGTGCCGACGTTCCTCGCCACGGCCCGCGAGGCCTTCCAGGAGCTCGAACGAGCCGCTTGACCCCGCGACGGGCCTGATCGATACCGTCCTTCGTGCCGGTCGGTGGTGGCCGAGGCATTCACGGGGATCACTTGAGGTACGCCATCCGGTACCGGGCGCTCACTGCGCGCTGCGGCTCGCCGGCAAGATCAGGGGGCGCTTGACGCAGTATGCTCAAGTGGCTCTGGCCAGAGCGTTGTTGTGTGTGAACCGGACGTGCCATCGCGCGAAGGAGATCGTGTGTCCCCCGACGGATCGTTCGAAGAGGGAAAGCCGCACCCGGCGCGGGTCTACGACAGCCTCCTCGGTGGCAAGGACAACTACCCGGTGGACCAAGCCGTCGCGGAGGGTATCGCCCTGCGCTGGCCGGAAATCCAGCGCAGCGCCCAGCAGAACCGGGCATGGATGGCGCGCGCCGTACGGCACATGGTGAAAGAGGGCGGTGTCACACAGTTCCTGGACATCGGCACCGGTATCCCCACCCGGCCCAATCTGCACGAGATCGCGCAAGGCATGGTGCCCTCGGCTCGCATCGTCTACGTGGACAACGACCCCGTGGTGCTGCGGCACGCCGAGGCGCTGCTCACCCCGATATCCCCCGAGGGCCGATCGACCTACCTGCAAGCCGACCTGCGAGACCCGCGAGCGATACTGGAATCACCCGAGGTGACCGAGACGCTCGACATGACCCGTCCGGTGGGCCTGGTCCTGGCCGCGATCCTGCACTTCCTCGACGAGGACGAGGATCCGGCGGGGGTCCTACGGGTGCTCGTGGACGCCCTTCCAGCCGGCTCGTACGTCGCGGTGTCCCATGCCTGCGGTGACGCGGATCCCGTCAGGGCCGCGGAGGCATCTGCCTTCTATCGGCAGAACAAGGTCTCCAAGCCCGTGGTGCTGCGCACACAGAAGCAGATCGAGGAATTCTTCACGGGACTGGAACTGCTGGAGCCAGGCGTGGTGACCGTCGACCGCTGGCGCCCGGACGCATCGGTGCCCGAGGGCCCTGACGACATGGGGTTCCGTGGCGGCCTGGGCCTCAAGCACGGAGTTGCCTGAGGAGTGAAGGAGAGTCACCCGCCGACTCCTGGAACGGTCGAGGCCTGTGGTGTCGGCAGCACGGGGTCACGAACGAGGCCACGCCGCACAGGACGGCGGCGTCGGCACGTGGGCGGGGCGTGGAGGGAAAGCTCGTCGATCGTGGCGTCCGAGTGTTCCCACGCGCCGGTGGAAGCCGATGATCTGGTCGCGTGGCCACGTGTTCGACCAGGCCGAGCACGTTGGTCCCGGTCGCTGTCAAAGGCCGGCGGGCGTCGTACTCGGACAAGCCGTCGAGTTTCCGGAGGCAGCGCCTCGCGGTCCCACCGCAGTCTCCCGTGCAGGTTGTCCTTCGCGAATTCATCGATCATGCGGCACGAGCCTGCCACGGGGCGGCCGGGGTCTCGACAGCCCGTAGGCGGTGCGACCAGGGCAGCCTCGAAGACGCGGAGCAGACACGGATGGCCCGGCAGGTGGTAGGCATGGGCCCCGGCCGAGTCAGGCCGGCCGGGCGCCGCGTACGTTGCGCGGAGCGACCCTGCCGGACACCCGCTGGTCGTCACGCACACCGAACGAGGAGAGATCTTGTCCACCCATCCGCTCACGACGGATTTCGGCGAACTCAGCCCGCCGTCGCACGACTTCCCCTTCGACCCCACCCACGGCCACGACTTGGCGAGCCTCCTCGCGGTGAAGGCGCCGCAGAGCCCGCACGACTTCGCCGACTTCTGGCGGGAGCGCCACGCGCGTGCGATGCGGGTCGACACGGCGCCCCGGGTCGAGGGTCCCTGGACCACGGTGGACGGCGTGCGGATCGCCGACGTCTCGTACATGTCCGTCGACGGCGTCCGTGTCGGCGGGTGGCTGACCGTCCCCGCCGGTGGCGAGGTCACCCAGGGGTGCGTCTCGACACACGGATACGGCGGCCGGGCGGCCCCTGACCCGCGGCAGTCCCCACCCGGGACCGCGACCATCTGGCCCTGTCTGCGCGGGCTCGGGACCCGGAGTCTGCTGCCGGGCGTTCCCTCGAAGTCGGCCGGGCACGTGCTGCACGGCATAGGCGCCCGGGAGTCTTACCTCATCGGTGGGTGCGTGGCGGACGTCTGGTGCGCGGCCACCGCACTGCAGCTGCTGGTGCCCGAGGCCGCCGGACGCCTGACGTACCTGGGGACGAGCTTCGGCGGCGGTATCGGCGCGCTCGCGCTCCCCTGGGACGCCCGGTTCCGGGCCGCAGGGCTGACCGTGCCGACCTTCGGCAACCATCCGCTCCGGGTGACACTGCCCTGCACGGGAAGTGGGGAGTCGGTGCGCACGCGGTTCGCCGACGACCCCTCGGTGCTGGACGTCCTGGCCTACTTCGACGCGGCGACGGCGGCCCGGCACATCCGGATCCCCGTACACGTGGCCGCCGCCCTGTTCGACCCCCATGTGCCTCCGCCCGGACAGTTCGCGGTGTACAACGCACTGGCCGGGCCGCGCCAACTCCTGGTTCTCAGGGCAGGCCACTTCGACCACCCGGGCGAGCCGGCCGAGACGGCGGCCCTTGAAGAGGCGCAGCGGCTCTTCCTGTCGGGGACGGACCCCGTGGCGCCGGGTCCAACCGCCTGACCAGCTGCCGCACGACCGGATCCGCCAGGCCGAATCGCTCACGGGTGTGCCCGCGCCGCGACCTGGTGGTTCCGCGACGCCTCCGGCGTCCGGCCCGCGGCCCGTCGCGCAACCGCCACGGTCGACGAATTCAGGTACGGGTCTCGATCGCACGCGATATGCTGATGCAGAATGTGCAAGGCATTTGCAGAGCAAGGAGGGTCATGGCTACGCGGGCGACTGATGCGGGGACGAACCAGAGCGTCGAACGAGCGGTCTCGGTGCTGCGCGCACTCGACTCCGGCCGGCCCGAACTCCGTGTCTCCGACGTCGCCGAGCTCACCGGGCTGGGCTCCTCGACCACCTCCCGCCTGCTGTCCACCCTGGAACGCCTCGACATGGTCGAACGTGATCCGGTGAGCAACCTCTACCGTCTCAGCCTCGGCCTTCTCCCGCTGGCCGCCACCGCCACCAACCGCCACCCCGTGCACCGGGCCGCCCGCATGGTGCTCCAGGGTCTGGCCACCCGGACCGGTCTCGGGGCCAATGCGGCCGTACGCCGTGGCGGTGAGCTGATGTTCCTGTGCAATTTCGAGGGCACGCGCGCACCCAAGTCCTACACCCAGGCCGGACACACCGCCCCGCTGCATGCCACGAGCATCGGCAAGTGCCTTCTCACGGGCCTCGGCCCCAAGGAGCGTCGCAAGCTGCTCGGGGACCCGCTCGAAGCCCACACCGAGTACACGACCACCAGTCACGACCTCCTCGACTCCGAGATCGACACCGTCCGACGCACCGGCTACGCCGTCGAGGCCGAGGAGCGCGCGCTGGGCCGCGCGTCCCTTGCCGCACCGGTACGTGACGCCTCGGGGGAGATCGTCGCCGCCATCTCCCTCTGGGGTCCGTCCTCGGTGCTCGGGGACCGCTCCGAGAGCGCCGACGCCGATGGGCAGCGCCTCGCCCTCGTGCGCGAGGTCATCGAGGCCGCCGACGCCATCAGCCAGGCGCTCGGCGCGCTCTGACACACACGGCGAAGGTCCGGGCCGGGTCGCTCCGGTCCTGCCCGGACCTTCGCGACGCGCCTACGAGCCGAACGCCTTGAAGGCGAACACGTGCGCCTGACCGGCCCCGTGCGTCGCGTCCACCACGAGCCTCAGCGCAGCGGTGCGCACGGGGCCGCCGTCCGGGGCCTCCAGGGCGTGCACGCGGTGGCGGCGCCGGTTGTCCGTCACCGTCAGGAGCGTGTGCCAGGCGCCGGCGGCGTCACGGCTCTGGACGCGGTAGTCGCGTACGAGCTCCGGCATGACCTCGTACGGGGTGCGGTGGCGGTGCAGGTTGTTGAGGTACTCGTCGACGTCGTCGTCGAACACCAGGCGCACCTCGGTGAGCTCCTGCTCGGTGGGCCAGTCGAGACGCAGCCACCGGGCGTCGTCACCCCGCGCGGACGACCACATGTTCGGCCCGCCGTAGGGGCGTTGGAATCCGCCCACCGCACGTTCGGCGCGGAAGGCTCCGGTGTCGGGGGCCGCCCGGAAGGCGAAGGTCTGCCGGCGCAGGCCGCGGGCCTGCCATTCCAGGACCAGTTGGCCGTCCTCCTCCGGGATGTCGTGGTCGACACCCGCGTCCCCCTCGGCCTTCCTGCGCAGGGCCAGGACGCCGTCGGTGCGTTCGGGGAGGAGAACCAGGGCGGTGCCGGCGCAGGCCCGGACGATGAGGATCACGTTGCGGGGTGTCTCGGGGCGGTGGCCGAGGCGGGCCGTGACCCAGTGGGGGCCGCCGGGCGGGACGGTGACCGTGGTGGAGAGGAGACGGTCGGCCGGGACCCCGTTCTCGGCCCGTTCCGTGCCCCACAGTTCCAGGGTGAGCTCTCGGGCCGACTCGTCCGGGGCGCCGTGGACGAGCAGGTCGACCGAGTCGAGCGCGGGGTCGACAGGCAGCAGGAGCGCGAGGTCACGGGTGAGGGGGTACGGGGTACCGGGCACTTCCGGCGTGGGTTCGGCGGCCAGACGGGCCAGGTGGGAGGAGGCGGTGACGCGGGCCGTACGCGCCAGGTTCCCCGGGTCCGCGTCGGCGAGGCCGATCACGGAGGCGTCCTGGCGCAGCAGGGTGCGGTGAACCAGTTCCACGTGCTTGGTCGCGAGTTCCCGCGGCGTGAGGTTCTCGGAGGCGCACAGGGCCGCGGCGGTTCCCGCGGCCTCGCCGAGTGTCGCGCAGGTGGCCATGACCCGGGTGGCCCCGAAGGCGATGTGGGTGGCGGAGATGTTGCGCCCGGCGAAGTGCAGGTTGGTGACGTTCGCCGAGTAGAGGGAGCGCAGGGGGATGTGGAAGATGCCGTCCGCGTACCGCTGGCGCGCGCCGGGCTCCTCGGCGTACATGCCCTGTACGGGGTGGAGGTCGACGGACCAGCCGCCGAAGGCGATCCGGTCCTCGAACTGGCGCTGCCGGAGGATGTCCTGCTGGGTGAGGACGTGATCGCCCAGGAAGCGGCGGTACTCGCGCTTGCCGGGAAGGCTCCCCACCCATTCGAGGGTGAGGTCCGCCGCGTCCGGGAACTGGCCGGAGTTCTTGATGTGGTCCCAGACGCCCATGACCACGGCCTGGAGTTCGTCGCGGATGCGTTCGTTGTCGTGGACGGTGTCGAGCTCGCCGCCCCACTCGATCCACCAGTAGTCACAGCCGTTGTCGCCGGTGCGCAGGATGCGGTTGCGCAGGATGGGCGTGCTCGACAGGTCCTTGGCGTAGGAGGGCGGTACGAACTTCACCGGCCGGCCCGCGTCCCGGGTGTGGAAGAGGATCGTCGAGCCGAGCAGCGCCTCGTCGGCCTCGGACGGCGCCCAGGGCTCGTCGAACTCGGTCCGCGCCTCACGGCCGACGCGGTAGCGGGCACCGGCAAGGTGGCCGACGAGGCCGTCGCCGGTGCAGTCGAGGAACTGGCGCGCGTGGAAGGTGATGCGGCGTTCCGAGCCCATCATCCACCCGGTGCAGGAGCGCACCTCGCGGCTGTCGTCGGGGCCGCACGCGTCGACCTCGCGTACGTCGGTGTTGAGGTAGAGGTCGATGTTCGGTTCCGCGTGGACGGCGTCCAGGACGACCTGGTCCCAGTAGTAGGGGTTGCCCTCGGGGTTGCGGTACTGGTTCTCGGTGTAGAGCTCGCCCATGATCCCGGTCTCCCGGGCCCAGCGGTGCACGCCGTGCGCGGTGGCGCCGCAGACCCACACGCGGATCTCGCTGCTGGCGTTGCCGCCCAGGACGGGCCGGTTGTTGACGAGGGCGACGCGCCGGCCGAGCCGGGCCGCAGCGATGGCCGCGCAGGTCCCCGCCAATCCGCCGCCGATCACGGCGATGTCGTAATGGACCTCTTCTTCCCGCACGGTGCGGCCTCCTTGGTGTGACGCTCGGATACTCCCCGTCGCAGCAGGGCGGCCTTGAACGTACATCACATCCATATTGTGCAACCACTGTTCAACCTCTGGGATTGACTGTAAGTTCCGATTGCGGCAGCCGACCTGGCCGTCGTGAGTCGCTGCGCAAGTTCGGGGCAGGTGGGGCATGTTCGCCGACCCTGCACAGAATCGGCGATTCACCGACGAAAAGGGTTGACGTCATCGCGAGATATGGAGAACGATCCCGCATGCTGCAACTTGTGTTCATCGCAGCAGGGGCGACGTCCACGCAGGGCTCCGGCGCTCCCGTCACCACTTGAGAGGACTGACCCATGAGTACGGCCGCACCTCCCCAGAAGGCGCCCCCGCCCCGTGAGCGCACCGGGGCACGGCTTTCCAACGGTGCGTTCGCCCTGCTGCTCACCGCGCCGGGTCTCGCCCTGTTCGCGGCGATCATCTTCTACCCGCTGCTGTCGGCGCTGTTCACCGGTTTCTTCAAGCAGGATCTGCGGCTTCCCGGCCGGGAGTTCGTCGGCCTCGACAACTTCGCCTACTGGCTGGACGGCGACTTCCTCACCATCCTCGAGCAGACACTGGTCTTCACCGTGGGTGCGACGCTCGTGCCCTTCGTGATCGGCTTCGCACTCGCGCTCGCCCTCAACACCGGACTCAAGGGCAGCGGCTTCCTGCGCGGCCTGTTCCTCTTCCCCTGGGTGATCCCGGGTGTGGTGGTCTCCTTCCTCTGGATGTGGATCTTCAACGCCAACTACGGGGTGCTGAACGGTGTCCTCATGCAGACCGGGATCATCGACGAGTCCGTCGCCTGGCTCGGCCGGCCGGGCACCGCGATGCTCGCCGTGATCGTCACCAAGACCTGGGCGAGTTTCCCGTGGATGATGGTGATGCTCCTGGCAGGCCTGCAGACCGTCCCCAGGGAACTGCACGAGGCCGCCTCGATGGACGGGGCGGGCTCGATCCGGCGCTTCTTCGCCGTCACCTGGCCGCAGGTCCGCGGTGTCGCCTCGATCGTGCTCCTGCTGGAGTTCATCTGGAACTTCCAGCACTTCGACACCATCTACGTCCTCACCGGCGGCGGGCCCGCCGGGACCACCGAGACGTTCGCGACCGCCGTCTACCAGACCGCGTTCAAGGGCTTCGACATCGGCCGGGCCACCGCACTGGGCGGACTGTAAATGCTGCTCCTGCTCCTCCTCGTCGCCGTCTACCTCAGGATCACCGAGCGGAAGGGCGACGCCTGATGGCCTCCACCACCTCCACCCCGCTGTCCGCCGCCGACCGGACGCAGCCCTCCGCCGCGCGGGCCGGGCGCGGTGTCAGGCGCCGTACGCGCAAGGACCTGCTTCGCTCGCGGATCGCCGCCTGGAGCGCGGTCGTCGTCATCGGCGCCTTCGGCCTGCTGCCGGTCTACTGGCTGCTCGCCACCGCGCTGAGCACCCCGGAGTCGACCTTCCAGTTCCCGCCGAAGCTGATACCCACCGACCTCACCCTCGCCAACTTCACGGCACTGGCCGAGAACGACCAGCTGATCACCTACATGATCAACTCGCTCATGGTGGCGTCGATCACCGCCGTGCTGAGCGTGGTCGTCGCCACGTACATGGGCTACTCCTTCTCGAAGTTCCGCTACCGCGGGCGGCGGTCGCTGATGCACCTGGTCCTGGCCTCCCAGATGTTCCCCCAGGCGCTTCTGCTGGTGACGCTGTACACCGTGTTCTCCAGCTTCGGCATGCTCAACACGTACAGCGCCCTGGTGCTCTCCTTCACCACGTTCACGATGCCGCTGTGCGTATGGATGCTGAAAGGCATCTTCGACACCATCCCGGACGCCCTCCTGGAGGCGGCGGCCATCGACGGAGCGTCCCGGTGGCGGACTCTGCACTCCATCGTGGCGCCGCTGGCCGCACCGGGGATGATCGCCGCCGGGCTCTTCGCCTTCGTACGCGGCTGGAACGACTTCATCTTCGCGCTGACCCTGGCAGACAAGGAGAAGCAGACCCTGCCTCCCGGGCTCGTCTCCACCTACATCGGCGAATTCCAGACCGCCTGGCCGCAGTTGATGGCCGCCTCGCTCGTGGTGTCGGTTCCCGTGATCCTCGCCTTCATGTTCCTGCAGCGCTACCTCGTCGGCGGCATGACCGCCGGCTCGGTCAAGAGCTGACCCCGCGCCCCCACCTCCCCTTCCTCCCGCACACTCCCATGGAGAGATCATGACCACCAATGGCATCAGCCGCCGCGGCGCGCTGCGCATGCTCGGCATCGGCGCGCTCGGTGCAGCGGGAGCCGGTGTGCTCGGCGCCTGTGCGCCGTCCGGCGCCGGCTCCACCTCCGGCGGCGGCGACACGAAGTCCAAGGACTTCGACTTCACCTCCTGGTCGCTCAACGAGGAGGCCGCCAAGCCCTCGATCGAGAAGATCATCGCGGCATGGGAGAAGGCCGAGAAGTCGAAGATCCGCGCGGTCTCCTACCCCTACAACGAGTACCTGAGCCAGCTCACCCTCAAGCTGGGCGGCGGACAGACGACGGGCGCGGTGCACCTCGACATCGCCTGGCTCGCCGCGATCGCGCAGATGGGCAAGCTGGCCGACCTCGGAACGGTGGCCGGCAAGGGCGGCTACACGGACGTCGCGCTGAAGAGCGGCATGTACGACGGCAAGCAGTACGGCCTGCCGTGGAACACCGGATCGATCGGTGTGATCGCCAACTCCAAACTCCTGGAGAAGGCCGGCATCAAGGAACACCCCTCCACCGTCGAGGAGTTCGAGGCGGCCCTGCGTGAACTCAAGGGACTCGGCGGGGGAGTGGTGCCCTATGCCGCCGCCACGAAGGTCGCGCAGCTCAAGGACATCTTCCCGTGGATGCAGACCTTCGGCTGCACGCTGCTCGACGGCGGGAAGGTCACCATAGGCGACGACGCCTCGGTCGACGCGGTCACCTGGTACAAGAAGCTGCACGACGAGAAGCTGATCGCCGCCGACGTGGACCGCTTCGACGCGCGCGCCCTGTTCGGGCAGGGCAAGGCCGCCTTCTACGACGACGCGATCATCGGCAAGGGCGTGACCTCCGCCCAGTCCAAGGACAAGACGCTGGCCGACGCCATGCAGCCGATGGAGCGTCCGGTGCTCAAGGCCGGGGACACGCCGCAGGCGCTGCTGTGGGGCGGTGTGATCGCGATCGTGAAGGGCAGGGGCCAGGACGCGGCGACCGAGTTCGCGCTGCACACCACCACCGACAAGGCCACCACCTCCGAGTACTTCGCCGCGCGTGCACTGCCGCCCTCCACCACCGCGGGGCTGGCGGCCCCCGAGGTCGCCAAGGACACTTTCACCACGGAGTGGACCGAGAAGATCACCAAGACGGCTACCGGCAGTCCCTTCTGGCAGTTCGCGCAGAACGCCCAGATCGAGGAGGCGGTCGCCAAGCAGGTACAGGCCGTCCTCGTCGGCACGGCGAAGCCGAAGGACGCGATGAAGCAGGCGGGCGAGGAGGTCGCCGCGCTCATCAAGCGCTGAGGCCGGGCGCCGTGGTCCGGGCCCGGCGAGCACCGCACACCTCGCCGGGCCTCACCCCGCACCCCGCTCCCTCTCCGCACGCCACGTCCTCCCGGGCCCGGGCCACCGCCGTCCGCGCCGCCCCCAGCCCACGCCGCGTCGTCCGCGGACCCGCGTCATCACCACGCCGAGCCGCCCCACATGGCCGTCGTCCCCGGACCCCGGACCCGCGTAGTCCTCCACGCCCGCGTCGTTCCCGACACCCGCGTCATCTCCCACGCCCGCGTCGTTCCCCACGACCGCGTACGCACCCGCGAAGGAGCTCATCTTGCGACGTCCCACGGTACGCAGCTGCACCGCCACGGCCGTAGCCCTGGCCGCTCTCCTCCTGCCCGCCCCCGCCGCCGGGGCAGGCACCGCGCAGACCGCGGCGGCCGCGGCGACGGTGATCGAGAAGGTCCCGTACGCCATGGACTCGTCGAACCAGGCCGCGTGGTGGACGCCGGTCGCCACGTACAAGGGCCGCGGCCAGTACACCTACTTCGCCTTCGACGAGCCGGGTTCGACGGCCGCGACGCACCGGCCCGCCATCGCCCGGCGGGACCCGGACGGGGTCTGGAGCCGACTGCCGCTGCTGAACAGCGACGGGCGGCAGGCCGAGTTCCCCGACGACAACGGCCACAACCAGCCCTCGGCCGCCCGCGACGGCAGCGGCCGCCTGCACGTCTTCACCTCGATGCACGCCGATCCGTGGCGCTACTTCCGTTCCGACGCCCCGGGCGGCGACGTCACCGACCACGCGTCCGAACTGCCCGATCAGGGCGAGGGCATCACCTACCCGGTCCTCACCACAGCACCCAACGGCGACCTGTATCTGGCAGCCCGCGTCGGGACCGGTTCCGACCGGCGCCCCGGCAAGCTGTACCGCTGGGACAACGCCGGATCCCGTTGGAGCGTCGTCGCGACCTTCGCGAGCGCGCTGTACCGCTCCGTGTACCCCGACGACCTGACGGTGGACGCCTCCGGCCGCGTCCACCTCCTCTACGAGTGGGCGAAGGCGCCGGCGACCGCGTTCCGCCACCAGCTCTCGTATCTGTCCTACGACCCCTCCGACGGCACCTTCGCGGACAGTGCGGGCACGACCGTCACCACCCCGGTCACGCCCGCCACCTCCGACGTCGTCCAGGACCTCACCGCGGGCGAGGAGTGGAGCGCCGACAACGCCTACACCGGTCCCGCCGTGCAGAGCGCCAAGCTCACCCTCGACGGTTCCACGCCGAAGATCGCCTACCGTTACCGCTCGGCCGACAGCGGCGGTGACTTCCGCGTGTACTACGCCTATCCGAGCGGCGGCGGCTGGACCGGCAAGACGGTGTACGCCGGCGGACAGACCGCCGCCGCACTCGGCATCACCTGGGACGGGACGGACACCAAGCGGGTCTACTACGTGACCACCACGGGCTCCGACCGGGTCTTCTCCGCGACCCAGGCCGCAGACGGGACCTGGACCGCGCAGTCGGTCGCGCCGGGGGTGAGCGCGGACCGGCTCGCGGTGCGACGTGACTCGGACGGCCGGGACGTGCTCTATCTGCCGGACACCGTTCACAACGCCCTCTACTTCGCCCGGCGTTGAGGAACCCACCCGCGAGCGCGGCGCCATGAGCCGTCCGGGCGGGACGGGCCGTCCGGGCGGGACGGGCTGCGCACTCCGCTCGGGCGTTGCCCGCGGCGTCGCGCCGCGCGCGCACGCGGGTGTGAGCCGGCCCGGCGCGGCGGCTTCGGTTCAAGCGCCACGCCGGGCCGGCGCGCGTTCCGTGAGAACAGTGCGGTCAGTAGATGTTGGCCGCGACGTCGGCGCCTGCGCTCCGGCCTGCGTTGATCTGGGCGCGCAGCGCGATCTCGTCGTACACCCGGACCTCCTTCACGATGCGGCCGCCCTGGATGAGGAACTGCGAGACGCCCAGCACCGTGACCGGCTGACCGGTCAGCGGCCCGAAGGCGGGGATCCCGCGGTACGTCCCGTGCATGGTCCAGGTCACGGCCACACGAAGGCCCGCGTACCGCTCGGAGTGGTGGGCCTGGACGTCCCGGACGGCGAAGCGGGCGTCGGGGAAGGGGCCGACCATCTCGAGCAGGTCGGTCCGGTAGCGCTCCGGGCGGATGACCGTGCGGTCACCGATGGTGTGCAGGAAGAGGTCGCGCACCATGAAGTCGTCGACCTTGTTGAGCCGGCGCTTCGACCAGACCTGGTCGATGAAGTCCAGCACCATCTCGCACTCGGGGCGGAAGTCGTCGGGCCGCGGGCCGCTGACGCCCTCCAGGAGAACGTCCTTGGGCGGCTCCTCGGTCATCGAACCGCTGTAGCCCTGGAACTGGAGGCCGCGTGCCGCCTCGTCCGGGTCGACGCCCAGTTGCAGGCAGTCCGCGAGGTCGTCCCGCACCACCCACTCCTCGACCATACGGCCGCGCCGGTAGAGGCAGTTGGCGACCGTGCGCTTGCGGACACGGATGTTGCGGCCGTCGGCGAGGTGCTCGTCGGCTGAGAAGACCAGGTGCGAGCTGAGGAAGGCGTCGTCCCCGCGGGCCTCCCACACCACGTCCTCGGCCTGCCCGATGTGGTCCGGCACGGCGGCCATCCGCATCGTGCTGCCCTCGATGACACCGTCACGGCCTACGACGGTGCCGAGACTGGTGTGCACGATCGAGTCGGGCTCGTAGTTCTCGACGATGTGGTCGATGTCGCGCTCGACCCAGATGCGGTCGGTCACCTCGCGGATGAAGTCGTCCGGGTCCTCGTAGGGGAGGTACGCGACAGGGTCCAGGGCCATGGTGCTTCCGTTCCAATGTGATGTGAATGCGTATGTACAGACTGGCTGATGGGGGTGGCGCCGGGCAAGGGGGCCGGCCATGGATCAGGCGGGGCGCGGTGCCCCCTGGCGGGGGAACTTGTCCGCGCCCAGCTGGCTCCGGTACGTCTCCGTCATGAAGCAGGTCACGACGACCAGGGCGAGGGCGGCGCCGACGGCCAGGTAGGCCCAGACGGCGTAGATCGTGCCGAAGGTGTCGACCAGCAGCGTCGCGACGAACGGGGTGATCCCCATGAAGATGGAGAACGAGCTGTTGTACGCGATGGCGCTGGCGCTGAACCGCGTACGGGTGGCGAAGAGTTCGGCCGCGCAGACCGTGACGATGCCGGTGAGGAAGAACTCCGGGACCAGGTAGATGAGCTGGCTGGCGACCGCGGCTCCGAAGGTGCCCGCCTCGCCGACCCGGAACGCCAGCGGGACCAGGACGATGCAGGCGATGGCGCCGGTGACCAGCATCGGCTTGCGGCCGATGCGGTCGGAGAGCTTGCCGGCCAGCGGCAGGGTGGGGATGAGGACCGCTATCGAGATGGCGTTGGAGGCCAGGCCCATCCAGCGGGGCAGGCCTAGCGAGTCCGTCAGGTACTGCGGATAGAACGTGACCCAGGTGTAGGACAGGATCGCGCACATGATCGAGATGCCGCAGAAGACCAGGATGGGGCGCCACTGCGAGCGCAGGGCCTCGCGGACCGGCGACTCGACGACATCGGTGCCGTCCTCCGTGGCCCGCACGAACTCCGGGCTCTCCGCGATGCGGCTGCGCATCCACAGGCCGACCAGGCTGAGCGGGATCGCCAGCAGGAACGGCACGCGCCAGCCCCACGAGTCCAGGGCGGGGCCGTCGAAGACCCAGCTGGTCAGCGCCGCTACCCCGGCGCCGGCGAGGGTCCCGACGAAGCAGCTGTTCGAGGCGTACGAGGTGTAGTACGCCCTCCGGTCGGGCTCGGCCCACTCGACGATGAAGGCCACCGCACCGACGTACTCGCCGCCGGACACCGTGCCCTGTACGACCCGGAGTACCAGCAGCAGGAGCGGCGCGAGGATGCCGACCTGGTGGTAGGTGGGCAGGGCGGCGACCAGGGCGGTGGCCGTGCCCATGGCGACGAGGGTCCAGAGCAGTGTCTTCCTGCGGCCCACCCGGTCGCCCCAGCGGCCCAGCAGGGTCCCGCCGAGCGGGCGGAACAGGCACGCCACGGCGATGATCGCGTAGGTGCCGAGCACCGCCACGGTCCTGTCGCTCTCGGGGAAGAACGCGGGAGCCATGATCGGGGCCATGTAGCCGTAGAGGCCGTAGTCGAACTGCTCGACGAAATTTCCGATGCTGCCCGCGCCGATGGCACGGCGGATCGCACTCCGCTTCTGGGCCGCGGAGGGCGCGGGCGCAGGGGCTGTGCGGGGTGGCGCTGCAGAGGACATGGCTGCTCCGATCGCGCGGCGAATGAGGAATGCATACGTATGAACTAGGCGTGAACGTTAGAGTCCCCGGACAAGGGCGTCAAGGGGTGGCGCCAGGGGAACCGGAGGCCTGCCCGGGGGCGCCCGCGAGCATCGCGGAGCGCCCCCGGGAGGAGGCCCGCGGCACGCCGCGCCCGAGTGCGGCCGGGCCGCCCCCGGGGCCTCCCGGGAGCCGGCCGGGGTGGTGCCTGCCTCGGGCCGCCCGGACGCGGCGGGGTGGCGCGTACCCCTCGGGACGCTGTCGCCGCCGGACACGGCCGAGGGTGCGACGGCCTCGCGCCTCGGGGGGTGCTGGGTTCAGCGGGGCCGTTCCGGCACCTCGGGCCGTGCGAGGGCCCCCATGGTGTCCATCAGCACCTGGGCCATGTTGAAGACGACCAGCCGGGTGCCGGCGTCCTCCGCGGACCGCGCCGCGTCGAGCCCCGGGACGATCGTCATCACCGTACGCCCGCACTCCGCGGTTGCCCGGTGCGCCTGTCCGACCAGGCTGTCCACGGCCTCCGGGGGAGGGAAGCCGCAGTCCGCGGCCAGGTCGGCGGGACCCACCAGGACCGCGTCGACGCCCTCGGTGCGGGCGATCTCCCCCGCGGCGGCGCACGCGCGCCGCGTCTCGATCATCACGATCACCAGCGTCTCGCGGGAGGCGGCCAGATGCTCGGCCGCGCCGACCGTGCCGAACCGGCCCGCCCTGCTGTACGTGGCGAACCCCCGTTCGCCCCAGGGCGGGTAGTGGCTCGCGGCCACCGCCCGTCGGGCGTCCTCGGCGCTGTCCACGTGCGGGTGGATCAGGCCGGCCGCGCCCAGGTCGAGGGAGCGCAGCGCCAGTGCGGGCTCCGCGGTGCCCACGCGTACGAGGACGTCGATCCCGTGGGCCTCGGCCGCCATGATGTGCTGCTGGAGCAGGGCCGTGTCCGCGGGTCCGTGCTCGCAGTCGATGACCACGTAGTCCAGACCGGCGACGGCCGCCATCTCCACCAGGGTCTCCGAGGGCAGCCGCAGAAGCGCGCCACGCAGCGACTCGCCGTCCGCCAGGCGCTGTTTGAGACTCCGGCGCGGTGTGCGAGGAACCGTCATCGTGCCACCATCCCCGCCGACAGGTCGATGTCGGCGCCACAGAGCCCGCGCATCCGGAGCATCGCCGTCACGGCCTCACCGACCTCGTCCTCGGTCACCATCCTTCCGAGTGCGGCACGGGAGACGAACGCCTCCTCCGCCTCGGCGTAGCTGGTGCCCGTACGCTCGGCCTCCAGGCGGAAGTTGCGTTCCATGCGGGGCCCGGAAACCGGTCCTGGTGAGAGGGAGTTGACCGTCACCCCTGCCGGGCCGACCTCGCCCGCCAGCGTCGCCGTCAGGCCGATGACCGCCATCTTGGACGCGCAGTAGGGGGTACGCCGCAGCAGCGGCCGCTTGCCCGAGACGGAGGCGACGTTGATGACGTCACCGGAGCCGCGTCGGGTCATCGCGGGCAGGAACGCCCTGCACATCAGGAACACGCCACGGACGTTCACGTCGAAGACCTCGTCCCATTCCTCGGGCGAGATGTCGGTCAGTGGCGCCACGGGCCCCGCGATGCCGGCGTTGTTGACCAGGATCGAGATCTCCTGGTCCGCGAGCGTCCCGGCCAGCGCCTCGACGTCCGCGGGGCGGGACACGTCGCACACCCGGGGCAGGACGGTTCCGGGGCCGAGCTCGTCGGAGGTGCGCTTCAGGGCGTCCACGTCACGTCCGGTGATCACCACGCGGGCGCCCTCGGCCACCAGGGACCGGGTGATGGCCCGTCCCAGCCCGCTGCCGCCTCCGGTGACGAGAGCGGTCCGCCCGGCGAGCGGCGCCGCGGTACGGGAGCTCATGCGCCCGCCTCCTCGTTCCACGGCAGGGCGCGGTCGCCGTACTTCGCGGCCCGTACGTCACCCGAGCGTGCGTGCCCCTCGAAGAGCTCGACGCGGGCGGCGCGCCCGCACACCTCGCCCAGCAGCGCGGACGACGCGGTGTCGGTGACCTCCTGGTACGTGACCGTCTTGAGGTACTTGCCGACCCACAGACCTCCGGTGTAGCGGGCCGCGCCGCGGGTGGGCAGCACGTGGTTGGTGCCGATGACCTTGTCGCCGTAGCTGACGCAGGTGCCCTCGCCGAGGAAGAGCGCGCCGTAGTCGTGCATCTTCTCCAGGGCCTGGCGCGGATTCCGGGTCAGCACCTCCACGTGTTCGCTCGCGTAGGAGTCGGCGATCTCGAAGGCCTCGTCGAGGGTGCCGGCCACGACGATCTCGCCGTGGTCGCGCCAGGCCGGCCCGGCGAAGTCCTTCGTCGGCATGCCGGGCAGCAGCCGTTCGATGTGCCGCTCGACCTCGCGGCCGAGCTCCTCGGAGGTGGTGACCAGCACGGCGGGGGAGTCCGGCCCGTGCTCGGCCTGGGAGAGCAGGTCGACCGCGACCACGAAGGGGTCCGCCTGCTCGTCGGCGATGACGAGGATCTCCGTCGGCCCGGCGAACAGGTCGATGCCCACCTCGCCGAACAACTGACGCTTCGCCTCGGCCACATACGCGTTGCCCGGTCCGGCGAGCATCGGCACGCCGGGGATGGACTCGGTGCCCACCGCCAGCGCGGCGACCGCCTGGACGCCGCCCAGCAGGTAGATCTCGTCGGCGCCCGCGAGGTGCATCGCCGCGACCGTGGCGGCCGGGATCTCGCCCCGGATGGGCGGCGTGCACGCGGCGACGCGGGGTACGCCGGCGACCTTGGCCGTCACGATGGTCATATGGGCCGACGCGGTCAGCGGGTAGCGGCCCCCCGGCACGTACGCCCCGGCGGCGGAGACGGGGACGTGCCGGTGGCCGAGGCGGACGCCGGGGAGCGTCTCGATCTCGACGTCGAGCAACGAGTCCCGCTGGGCCTGGGCGAAGTTGCGCACCTGCTTCTGCACGAACCGGATGTCGTCCAGGGCCTGCCGCGGGACACCGGCGACGATGCGCTCGATCTCCTCGGGCGACAGGCGGAACGACTCCGGGCTCCAGTTGTCGAACTTCTCCGAGTACTGGCGCACCGCCTCGTCGCCGCGCTCGCGGATGTCGTCGAGGATCGCGCGCACCCGGTCGGTGACGTCCGCGCGGGCGGCGGTCACCTGGGCGCGGGGGACAGGGGACTTGAGGAATCGGGGCATGACGACTTCTCTCTTCGGCTCGCTGATGACAGGGGAAGACGGAAAGGCTCTGCGAGGTGGGGCCGGGATCACCGGGCGGTGGCCGCCGCGACCACCTCGCGCAGCGCTGCGGACACGGCGTCCGGGCGCTGCCACGGCACCAGGTGCCCGGCGTCGGGCAGCTCACGGATTCGGGCCTGCGGCAGGGCCTTGGCGATGGAGTGGTGGAAGGCGGGCGGGCACAGCGTGTCCCGGCCGCCCGAGAGGACGACGGCGGGGCACCGCGCGGTGCCCAGTGCCGCGAACGCGTCCTGCCGCGTGGCCTGGGCGGAGAGCTGGGAGCGCGCCGCGGTGGGGCCCACGGACCACGCCATGCGGCGGTAGCGGTCGGCGCCGGCCGCCGACGGGCGGCGGTCCGGGAACATGTCCGGCAGCGTGCGCTCGACCACGTCCGTGAACCGGCCGGCCGCGACGAGGGCGTCGAGCTCACTCCAGGCCGCGTGCTGTTCCGGGCGGGGCCCGGCGGCGTTCGTCGCCATCACGCACAGCCCGGCCACTCGCTCCGGGGCCCGGCGCAGCGCCTCGAACCCGACGATGGCGCCCAGGCTGAGCCCGACCAGCACGAAGGGGCCTTCCGTCGCCGTCAGGACGTCGTCGGCGAGTGCGCCGATGTCCGGGCGGCCGAGCGCGACGTGGTGGACGGTGTGGCCCTCGGGGAAGACCACGTCCGACCACAGGCTCGCGTCGCACAGCATGCCGGGGACCACGACCAGGGGCAGCGGCACGCCGGTCACCAGCGCCGTGCGGAGCGGGGCAGCAGCGCGTAGGGCGCGACGTATCCGTTGTGGTCCATGCCCAGGCCCGCGTCGGCGGCGGCCTTGTGGACCTCCTCGTCCCACTCCAGGCGGACCCTGCCGTCACCCGAGTTGACCACCAGCAGGTCACCCTCCTGGTCGCCGACGTTGCGCAGGGTGCGCCAGGCGTCCTGCGGCACCGACAGCATGTCGCGAGGGCCCAGGCGTACCGAGACGGGGTCGGTGCGGTTGAGGGTGACCTCCCACAGGCCGTCCTTGACGATCAGGGTCTGGGTCTCGTGCTGGCGGTGGGCCGACACTCCCTGGCCGGGCTCGGCGCGCAGCCAGGCGAGGTTGTGGCCGTGCGGGTTGAACACACGCGGTTCCTGGTGCGGGTCCTCGGTCATGCCGTAGCCGATGACGCAGCTCAGCCGCGCCCCACCGCCCGACAGGACGCTGTCGAGGAAGGGGCGCTGCGACCACACGAGATCGTCCGCCGCGGCGACCCGGCGGCGCATCTGGTCCGTGCTGTAGTGGCGGAGCCGGTCGATGCTCTCCTGCGCCATGGGCGTGATCAGCTCGGACTCCGGAGGAAGCGCGTCCCCGGCGACC
Source organism: Streptomyces sp. NPDC059166 (assembly GCF_042755185.1). NCBI lineage: Bacteria > Bacillati > Actinomycetota > Actinomycetes > Kitasatosporales > Streptomycetaceae > Streptomyces > Streptomyces sp. NPDC059166. The sequence goes on from NZ_JBHZCI010000007.1 coordinate 63,846, forward strand.
GTGTCCACCAGTTGGTTGTCGGCGGTGAGGTACAGGCCGTGCTGCTCCGCCTCACGCAGGACGGACGGGCCCCAGATGATGCCTCCGGTGCGGTCCATGCCCAGGACGGTGAACAGCCAGCCGTCGTCAGGTCCGGTGTTGGTGAAACCACGGAAGATCCAGGTGGGCACGGACACGATGTCGCCGGCCCTGAGCGGCAGTTCGCCCTCGCTGCCGTCGGCGCCCCAGCGCAGCAGGTACTCGCCCTCGGTGCAGACGAACACCTCGGCGGTGTAGTGCAGGTGCAGGTTGTTGGTGATGCCGTGCGGCATGGCCGCGGCACCGATGTTGTAGCCGTGCGGCAGCCGGAGGTTGACGTACTGGCCGGAGGACTGCGAGACGCCCGGCCCGATCATGGCGTAGTTCTCCTTCCGGTCCGAGCCGGGGGTGCGGCAGTCGATGAACGCCTGGTTGCAGGAGACGAAGTCGCTGCGGCGTACGGTGCGCTGCTCCAGTTCGGGGGCGGACACGACGACATCGGGCATGGGGACTCCCTGGAGCATGTTGGAATACGTATGCATTGCTATGACAGGCCCCAGGGGTGCGGCTTGTCAAGAGCGAAAAGCACATTGAGTGGCGTACGCGAAGGGTGAAACCCGGTGCGGCATACGTATACTGAAGGAGCTCGCGGGGCCGGTCCCGGCCGTGGGCGGTGTCGACGAGGAGAGAGTGTTGGCGATCACCAGTCACGACGTGGCGAGGCTCGCAGGCGTCTCGCAGCCCACGGTCTCCCGCGCCCTGCGCGACGACCCCCGTGTGTCCCGGGCCACGCGCGAGAAGGTCAGGCGGGCGGCCGAGGCGCTGAACTACGTCCCCAGCGAAGCCGGCCGCACCCTGTCGACGCGGGCCACCCGGCGCGTCGGCGTCATCGTGACCGACGTGACCAACCCGTTCTACCCGCACGTCGTCGCCCCGCTCCACGACGAACTGCGGCAGCTGGGCTACCGGATGATGCTGCTCACCGAGCGCTCCGACGAGGCGGTCGCCGAGGAACGCCTCCTGGACCAGTCCCTGGACGGCGTCGTCCTCGCCACGGCCACCACCGACTCGCGCCTGCCCGCACTGCTGGAGCGGCGCGGGATGCCCTACGTCTTCCTCAACCGGGACACCGGCCGGCCGGGCGACTTCGCCTCGGTGGTCGACAACGAGGGTGGGGGGCGCCTCGTCGCGAAGGAACTCGTCGCGCTCGGCCACCGTCGGATCGCGGGCGTCTTCGGGGCGGCGAACACCACGACCGGCCGCGAGCGCGAACTGGGATTCCGGCTCGCGCTGGCCGACTCCGGCATCGGCCTGCCGGAGGACCGGGTGGTACGGGGCGCGTTCGAGTACGAGACCGGCTACGCCGCGCTGCCCGCCCTGCTGGAGGCGGCGGAGCCGCCCACCGCCGTGTTCTGCGGCAACGACGTGGTCGCCATCGGCGTGCTCAACGCCGCGCTGGCAGCAGGCGTCAAGGTCCCCGACGACCTCACCGTCATCGGCTTCGACGACCTGCCGATGGCGGCCTGGGAGGTGTTCCGGCTGACCACCGTCCGCCACGACCTGCGGGAACTCGCCTGCCAGGCGGCCCGGTTGCTGGTCCGCCGGATCGGCGGAGAGGTCGACCCGGCCGGCGAACGCCTCGTCCTGCCGACCGAGTTCGTACCCAGGGCCACCCACTCCACGGCCCGCTGAACGGTCACGGCCGGGAGGCCGCGCCCACGGGTCCGGCGGCGGTGGCGGGTGCTCCGAGGCGGCGCTGGCGCACCACGCCCACGACGGCCAGGACGGCGGCGAGCCCGAGCGAGAGCCACAGCTCCAGCCGGTGCCCGGGCAGTACGGCCATCAGGACCAGCACCCCGGCGATGAAGGCGATGGTGGCCAGCGTCAGGTAGGGGAAGCCCCACATGCGGACCTCGGCAGGCAGGCCGCCCTTGCGGCGCACCGCGTACTGGGTGAGCGCGATGACCATGTACATCATCAGCGCGATCGCCCCGCTGGAGGCGATGAGGTAGGAGAACACCTCCGGCAGCAGGTAGTTGGCGATCACCGCGGCGATCCCGACGACCGTGGAGGCGAGCACCGCGTTGCGGGGCACTCCATGGGGCGAGGTCCGGGCGAAGGCGGCGGGGGCGTCACCACGCCCGGCCAGCGAGAACATCATCCGCGAGGCCGTGTACACGGCGGAGTTCAGGCAGCTGCACACCGCGACGACGAGCACCACGTCCATGATCCGCGCGGCGCCGGGAATGTTCATCCGGTCCAGAACGGCCTGGTAGGAACCGGCCGCGAGGTCCTCGGCGTTCCAGGGCACGAGGCAGACGACGACGAGGATCGAGCCGATGTAGAAGAGACCCAGGCGCCAGACCACCGCGCGGATAGCCTTCCTGATGTTCCTGCGCGGCTCCTCGGACTCGGCTGCCGCGATGGTGACGATCTCGCTTCCCTGGAAGCTGAACATCGCGGTGAGGAGGCCGGCCAGGATCGCCGTGACGCCCTTGGGCGCGAAACCTCCGTGGCTCCACAGGTTCGACACCCCGTGGGTGTCGGACGAGGGCAGCAGTCCGAGCACGGCGAGCACCCCGAGGACGAGGAAGGCCACGATCGCGACGACCTTGATCAGCGAGAACCAGTACTCGAACTCGCCGTAGTTGCGCACCGCCAGGAGGTTGCTGCCGGTGAGCAGCAGGATCACCACGAGCGCGGGGATCCAGCTGGGGACCGAGGTCAGCCCTGAGACCACCTCCCCGGCCGCGATCGCCTCGATCGGGATGACGAGGATGTAGAACCACCAGTACAGCCAGCCGATGGAGAAGCCCGCCCAGCGGCCGAGCGCCCGGTCGGCGTACGTGGAGAACGAACCCGTGTCCGGGTTGGCGACGGCCATCTCGCCGAGCATCTGCATGACGAGCACCACCAGGGCGGCGGCCAGGAGGAACGAGATGATCACGGCCGGTCCGGCCGAGGCCACGGCGGCCGACGAGCCGACGAAGAGGCCGGCGCCGATCACACCGCCGATGGAGATCATCGTGATCTGGCGGCCCTTCAGGCCCTGGGTGAGCGTGGCTCCCGCGGTGGGGGCCCGCTCGGACGAGGGGGGTTGCATGGAGGGATCCTTCGCTCGCGTACGAGGGGGGAGCCCGCGCCGCGACGTGGGCGAGGCGCGGGCCCCGCGAGGGGGCGGGCCGGGGCGGCGGGAGCCGGCCCCGGCCCGGTGCTGAGCGTGTGCGTCAGAGCTGCTCGCGCAGGGCGGCGGGAACCGAGTCGAACGCGCCGGAGGTGCGGCCGATCCGGTCGATGCGCAGCGTCGCGGTCGCACCGTGGGCCGCGAGACCCTCGAAGGCGGAGATCCGCTCCACGGCCGGGGCGAGCGCCGCCGTGCCTTCCTTCGCGGCACGCTGGTACGTCAGCGGCTTGAGGAAGCGCGAGACCGACAGACCGGCGTTGTAGCGCGCCGTCTTGCCCGTCGGCAGCACGTGGTTGGTACCCGCGATGCCCTTGTCCGAGTAGGCGACGGTGGACCACTGCCCGATGAACAGCGAGCCGTAGTTGGAGAGGTTCTCCAGGTAGAAGTCGTCGTCCTCGGTGTGGATCTCGAGGTGCTCGGGGGCGATGACGTCCGCCACGGCGACGGCGGCGTCCCGGTCCTCCACCACGATGACGGACCCGAAGTCGCGCCACGCCGGACCCGCGATGTCGCGGGTGGTGAGGGAGGCGAGCTGGCGCTCCATCTCGGCGATGACGGCCTGCCCCGTAGCCTCGGAGGTGGTGATCAGCGCGGCGGGGGAGTTGGGGCCGTGCTCGGCCTGTCCCAGCAGGTCCGCCGCCACCCACTCCGGGTCGGCGCTCCCGTCGGCGATGACAGCGACCTCGGACGGGCCGGCCAGGAGGTCGATGCCGACCTGGCCGAACAGCTGGCGCTTGGCCTCGGTGACGAACGCGTTGCCGGCGCCGACCAGCATGTCCACCGGAGCCTCCCCCAGCAGCCCGAAGGCCATCGCGCCCAGCGCCTGGACGCCGCCGAGTGCGAACACCCGGTCGGCGCGGGAGAGGTAGGCGCCGTACAGCACCGCCGGGTGGGCGCCGTGCTCACCCGACGGCGGTGTGCACGCCACCACCGTCGGGACACCCGCGGTCTTCGCGACGTTGACCGTCATGAACGCGCTGGCGAGCAGCGGGAACCGGCCGGCCGGGAGGTACGCGCCGACGCGGGAGACCGGCACGTACCGCTGGCCGCCCCGCACGCCGGGGGCGAGCTCGATCTCGAAGTCCGTCAGGTGCTCGCGCTGCGCGGCGGCGAACCGGTGGGTGCGCTCGTAGCCCATCTCCAGGGCGGTGCGGACGTCCGGCGGCAGGGCGTCCCCCGACTTCTTCAACTCCGCCGCGGTGACCTCGAGGTCACCGGACCAGCCGTCCAGCTCCTGGGCGTAGGCGCGGACGGCGTCCATGCCCTTGAGCTCGATCTCCTTGAGCATCTCGGAGACGCGCTCGACGACCTTGGGGTCGCGCTGGGCGGGCGGGCCGTCGACGGACGGCTTCTTGAGCCACTTGAGGGGAGGGAGGGCCTGTGCTTCGTCGTGCGTGATCTGCATGGTGAGGACGCTAGACCGGCCGGTGCCACAGGACCAGAGGGGCGATTCCTGTCCGATCCACAGGGTTGTCCTGTGCAAGCGGGTCAGGGGCGCCCGCAGGGGGCGCGGGGGCGGGCCGTCAGAGGCTGCGTGCGACGCGGATCTCGCGCAGGGTGTCCTCCGCGATGCGGACCAGTTCGCGCGTGGCCCGGGAGAGCGGGTGCCCCCGGCGCCGCACCAGCGCGATGGTGTCGTACAGGGGGTCGGCGAAGGGCGCCTTGTGCAGCCCCGCGGGGAAGGCCGGGCTGTCGACCACGGCCCGGCTGGCGATCGTGTCGCCCACCCCGGTGGCCACCAGTTTCAGGGCCGCCTCGACGTGTTCGAGTTCGATCAGCGGCTCGATGCGGACCCCGGCGAACTGGGCGCGTTCGGCGAGCTGCCGCCGGGTCGGGTCCTGCCAGCCGTAGTGGGCGTCGTAAAGGACCAGAGGTGCCCGCGCGAAGTCGTCGATGGTCACCGGCGTACGGACGCGCTCCTCGCGCGCGCTCACGAAGTACACCTCGTCGCGCAGCAGCGGGGTCACCTGGAGCTCCTCGTCGTCGACGGGGAGCACGACCAGGCCGGCCTCGATGTGCCCGGCCGCCACGGCGGCCGCGGTCTCCGCGGAGTTCTGCCCCACGAGCCGCACCCGCACCGACGGGTAGCGGGCGTGGAACAGCTGGACGAGGTTGGAGAGCAGGTAGTAGTCGGCGTTGCGCAGGACCCCGAAGGTGGCGGTGCCGCCGCCCAGCGAACCGAGCGAGTGCACGGCCCGTGTGCCGTTGTCGGCGGCGTCCACGGACTGCCGGGCGTAGGGCAGCAGCTCCCGTCCTGCCGAGGTCAGGGTGAGCGTGCGGCTGCCCCGCACGAACAACTCCGTGTCCAGTTCCGCCTCCAGGCGGCGCACCAGCTCCGAGGCGGATGCCTGGGCGATGTCCATGACCCGCGCGGCGGCCGTGAACGACCCGAGCCGCTCCGCTTCCACGAAGGCCTTCAGCTGATTGAGGGTCATGTGATCTGCCTTGCTCCGAGTGTCGGGTGTGACGGTTCCGGCCGAGCCCACAGGTTATTCCTGTGGCTGTCGCAGGAAACAGAGGGCTTGTCCCATGGTCACCGGGGTGATTGGCTCGTGCGGGCTCACCCGTACACCGCCCGAGCCCGGAAGGCCCTCCCGCCGATGACCAGCCCCCTGTCGATCTGTCTCGTCCAGTCGGCCGCTCACCACCACGCCGACGACGACGGCCTCGACGCGTTCGAGGCGGATGTGCGCCGCACGGCCCGGACCCACCCGGGGGCCCGGCTGCTGGTCTACCCGGAACTGCACCTGTGCGGCCACCGGCCGGACGAGGACCCGGGGACGGTCATGACGGCGGCCGCGGAGCCGCTGGACGGACCCCGTGGCGCCCGCCTCGCCGGCCTCGCGCGCGACGCCGGCGTGTGGCTCGTGCCCGGCAGTGTCTACGAGCGTGGCGACGACGGCCTGATCTACAACACCGCCCCCGTGTACTCGCCCGGGGGCGAACGCGTCGCCTCGTACCGGAAGGTCTTTCCCTGGCTGCCCTACGAAACCACCGCGTCCGGATCGGAGTTCGTGGTCTTCGACATGGACGGATACGGGCGCGTGGGGCTGTCCATCTGCTACGACGCCTGGTTCCCCGAGGTCACCCGGCACCTGGCGTGGCAGGGTGCCGACCTGGTCCTCAACCTGGTCCGCACACCGACCGTCGACCGCGCCCAGGAACTGGTCCTGGCACGGGCCAACGCCATCGTGAACCAGGTCGCCATGGCCAGCGTCAACGCCGCGCAGCCGGACGGCATCGGCCGCAGCATCGTGGTCGACCCCGAGGGGCGGGTGCGCGCCGAAGCGGACTCCGCCACGGAACAGGTCGTCACGGACGTCCTGGAGCTGGGCGAGGCCCGCCGGGTGCGCACCCACGGCACTGCGGGGCTCACCCGTGTCTGGGACCCCTTCACCGCAGGCCAGGCCGCGATCGAACTCCCCCTGTACGCGGGCCGGATCGACGCGGCGCGCTGGCGGCAGGGGCTCCCCTCCGAGTCGCGGTAGGCGGCGCAGGCACCAGGGGTGCCGACCGATGGCGTCCGGTCGGCACCCCTGGTGCGCTCATCAGCCGCCTGCCCTAAGCCCGCATCCAGACCGTGGTCCACGCGGGCAGCAGGTCCCGGGGCAGCGAGCCGGAGGAGAGGAGAACGGTGCCCTGCGGCAGCGGTACGGGCGCGTCGGAGAGGTTGGCCAGGATGTGCCAGCCCCCGCCGCGGGTGAAGTGCAGCAGGCCCCGCTCGGTGTCCGCGCCGGTGCAGGCCCACTCCAGTGCCTCGTCCGCGACCAGTTCGCGGCGCAGGCGCAGCGCGGAGCGGTACAGCTCCAGGGCGGAGTCCTTGTCGCCGGCCTGGACGTCGGCGGCGTACGAGCCCCAGCCGGCGGGCTGCGGCAGCCAGGAACCGCCGGAGCCGAAGCCGTGGTTCGCCCCGTCACGGGTCCACGGCAGCGGTACCCGGCAGCCGTCACGGCCCTTGACGCGTCCTCCGCTGCGCACCCAGATCGGGTCCTGGAGGTCCTGCGTGCGCAGGTCGGCGACCTCCGGCAGGCCCAGTTCCTCGCCCTGGTAGACATACGCGGACCCGGGCAGCGCCAGCATCAGCAGGGTCGCCGCGCGCGCCCTGCGCAGACCCAGGTCCCCGTCGGCCACCGGTTCCCGGCCGTCAGCCATGAGCCACGCCTCGAGATCGGCCTTTCCGGCCCCTGTGGGCAGCGCGTAGCGCGAGGCGTGGCGCACCACGTCGTGGTTGGACAGCACCCAGGTGCTGGTGGCCCCGGCCTCGCGGGCGTGGGCCAGCGCGGCGTCGATGGTGGCCCGCATCGCTCCCGCGTCGAGGGCCGTGTTGAGGAAGTCGAAGTTGAACGCCTGGCCGAGTTCGTCGGCGGAGGCGTACGGGGCGCGCCGCGAGGAGCGGACCCATGCCTCGGCGACCGCGAAGCGCGGCGGCTCGTACTCGTCGAACACCTGCCGCCAGCCACGGTAGATGTCGTGCACCGCGTCTCTGTCCCACAGCGGGTGGCTGCCGTCGTCGGGCAGTTCGTCCGGCTGGTAGCTGAGTGCGTCGCCCAGGTCGCGCAGCGGCTCGGCCAGGTCCTTGGCGAGGCCGTGGGCGACGTCCACGCGGAACCCCGCGACCCCGCGGTCCGACCAGAAGCGCAGCGTGGTGTGGAAGTCCTCGCGGACCTCGGGGTCGTCCCAGTTGAAGTCGGGCTGCTCGGGCGCGTAGAGGTGCAGGTACCACTGGCCGTCGGGGACCCGGGTCCAGGCCGGGCCGCCGAAGCTCGAGGGCCAGTCGGTGGGCGGGAGCTCACCGTGCTCGCCACGGCCGTCGCGGAACACGTAGCGCGCGCGGGCGGGCGATCCCGGGGGCGCGGACAGTGCCTCCTGGAACCAGACGTGCTGGTCCGAGGAGTGGTTGGGGACGATGTCCACCATGATCCGCAGGCCCAGTCGGTCGGCCTCGGTGACCATCGCGTCGAAGTCGTCGAGTGTGCCCAGCCGGGGGTCGACATCGCGGTAGTCGGCGACGTCGTAGCCGCCGTCTGCCAGTTCCGACGGATAGAAGGGGCTCAGCCAGACGGCGTCCACCCCCAGGTCGGCGAGGTAGGGGAGACGGGAGGTGACGCCCCGGATGTCGCCGATGCCGTCACCGTCGGCGTCGGCGAAGCTGCGTGGGTAGACCTGGTAGACGACGGCCTGCCGCCACCAGTCGGCGTCGGCCGTGGTGCCGACGGGGCGGGGGTACTGGGGCATGTGAGGGCCTTTCTGGATCGTGCGGTGCCCGCGCCGCGGTCGTGGGGCGGGCAGGCGGATGAGGAGACGGGGCGGGTCAGCCCTTGACCGCCCCCGTGGTCATGCCGGAGACGACGGACCGGCGGAAGATCAGGACCAGGAGGGCGATCGGCACGGTGGCCACCATCGCCCCCGCGAAGATCACCCCGTACGGGACCTGGTACTGGCTGGTGAACAGGGCGATGCCCACGGACACGGTGCGCCGGTCGTCGACGCCGTTGAACGTGAGTGCCAGCAGGAACTCCGACCAGGTGGCGGTGAAGGAGAACACGCCGGCGGTGAACAGGCCGGGCCGGGCCAGCGGCAGGATCACCGTCAGTGCGGTGCGCAGGGCGCCGGCGCCGTCGACGGTCGCCGCCTCCTCCAGCTCGCGCGGGATCTTGCTGAGGTAGTTGCGCATGATCCAGACCGCGAACGGCAGGTTGAGGGCGACGTACGGGATGACCAGGCCGGGGTAGCTGTTGAGCAGGCCGGCCTGCCGCTCCATCAGGAACAGCGGCACCAGCAGCGCGATCGGCGGGAACACCGACAGCATCAGCAGCGCCGTCATGATCGCGCCCCTGCCGCGCAGGGCGAACCGGGCGAGGCCGTACCCGGCGAGGAAGGCCAGGGACAGGATCAGGGTGGTCGAGACGCAGGCGACGACGACGCTGTTGAGGAAGTAGTGGCCGATGCCGTTGCGCACGAACGCCGTCGTGTAGTTGTCGAGTGTCGGCTCCTTGGGAAGGAGCGTGGGCGGTGTCGCGCTGATCTCGGCGGGGCCCTTGAAGGAGGCGGACGCCATCCACAGCAGCGGCAGGGTGGCGCACACGGCGATCAGGAGACCGCCGGCGTTGACGGCGTTGACGTACCGGCGGACACCGGGGCGGGGGGTGTGACGGCTCATCCCTGGACCTCCTCATCGGCCTGGGCGCGGAAGACGCGCAGGAACAACAGACAGCAGGCCATGACGATGGCCGCGGTGGAGACGGCGACGGCTGCGCCTCCGCCGAAGTCGAGATCCTGGAAGAGGATCCGGTAGCCGAGCATGGCCACCGACTGGGTGGCCGTGCCCGGCCCGCCCTGGGTCAGGACGAACGGCAGGTCGAAGATGCCGAAGGCCTGCAGGATGCGGAAGAGCACCGCGATGGCCACGATCGGCTTCAACTGAGGCAGCGTGACCCGCCAGAACGTCGTCCACGTCCCGGCGCCGTCGATCTCGGCGGCCTCGTACACCTCCGCCGGGATCAGCATGAGCCCCGCCAGCACGACGATGGCGACGAACGGCGTGGTCTTCCAGACGTCGACCGCGACCATCGCGGCCATCGCCGGGACAGGCCGGCCAAGGATGTCGGGCTGGGTGCCGAACACCTGCTCGCACAGCCAGCCCACCGCGCCGTAGGTGCCGTTGAAGAGGTACGACCACAGCTGGGCGGCGACGACGTTGATCAGCGCCCAGGGCAGCAGGAGTACGGCGATGAGCCAGCCGCGGGCGGCGCCGAGCCGCTCCAGGACCAGAGCCACGAGAGTGCCGAGGACGAGTTCCAGCAGGACCGAGACGGCCGTGAAGCCCAGGGTGAACGCCAGTGCGTGGTACCACTCGGGGTTCCCCAGCAGAGCCTCGTAGTGCGCCGGGGTGGGGGAGCCGAGGCGCATCCCGCCGTACTCCAGGCGTACGTCGGAGAAGGAGAGGGCCAGTGAGAAGGCCACGGGGAAGACCGTCACCAGGGTGACGACCAGCAGCGCCGGTGAGGCGAAGAGCCATCCGGTGCGGGCGCGGCGGCGCGCGCCGGAGCGGGGTGGTGGCGTCGACGGGTCCCGACGGGTGGCCTCGGGGCCCGGCGCGGCGGGATGTCCGCCCCGGTTCGCCGCCGGTGCCTTCGACTGCAGCGCGGAACTCACAGAGCTTTCCCTTCCAGAGCGGTACGAAGGCCCTCCTGCGCGGCACGGACCCCCGCCGCGGGCGAGAGGTCGCCGCCGACGACCGCGTTCGCCGGTGTGTAGAGCGCCTTGCTGACCTGCGGGTAGTGCGGGGTCTGCACGGGCCGGGAGACGAGCCGCACCTCGGCGGCCCGCAGCACCGTCGGATCGCCGGCCGCCCGCGCCTCACGTCCGGTCAGCGCCGAGCTCATGGCCGGGATGACACCGGCCTCCCGGGCGAGGAGCCGTTGTACCTCCTCACCGGCGCAGAACCGTGCGAACGTCATCGCGGCGCCGAGCTCCTGGGAGCTGGGATTGACGAAGTTGCTCCAGCCGCCCGCGCAGGAGACGCCACCGCGGCCGGTGCCCTCGAAGCCGGGACGCGGCACCACACCCACCTTGCCCGCGACGCGCGAGACGCCGGCAGCGGAGGCGTTCACCCACGCGTAGGACCAGTTGCGCAGGAACAGCCCGCGTCCGTTGACGAACGCGTCCTGTGAGTCCGACTCCTGGTAGGACGTGACGGTCCGGGGTGTCACCCCGCTGCTGGTGAACTCCGCCATCAGCGAGAACGCCCGCTCGGCCCCCGCACCACCGAGGGCGGCCCTGCCCCGCCCGTCCAGGATGCCGGCGCCCGCGTCGGCGAGGAACTCGGTGACGTTCGCCGTCAGCGACTCCGTCACGGCCGCCTGCCACAGGAAACCCGCCGCCGCGTCCCCGGCGCGCTGCACCGTACGCGACGTGTGCAGCAGCTCCTCCCAGCTGCGGGGCACCCGCAGGCCGTGCTTCACCAACAGGTCCTTGCGGTAGAAGAGGTAGGTGCTGTCGAGGAAGAACGGCACCGCGTACTCCGCGCCCCGGTAGGTGGAACTGCTCCGCAGCGCGGACGGGTAGGCGTCCCAGAAGCCGTCGGGCAGCAGCGTGTCCACGGGCAGGGCGAGGGCGGCGTGACCGAACTGCGCGGGCCAGGTCGTGTCGCCCAGGTAGACGTCGGGCTGGGGGGAACCACCGGCGAGCTGGGTGGCGATGGCGCTCCGGTTGCCGTCCGAGGTGGACAGGGCGTTGATCTTCGAGACCCGGAGGTGGGGGTGGCGTCGCTCGAAGGCCCGGATGATCAGGTCCGCGACGACCGCTCCCCGACGCGAGGGAATCTCGGAGACCCACCAGGTCAGCCGGGCGGGCTTCCTCGGTGCGGTGGCCGCCTGCGTCAGCAGACCGTCGAGATCCCCTCCTCCGCATCCGGACAACAGGCCCGCCGCGGCGGCGCTCCCGACGCCCGCGAGCAGGCTTCTGCGGTGCAGGGCCATGGCATGCTCCTCCCCTTTCGCGCTGCCGAATGACAGCGCTAGCACGTTAGGGAGCTGCAAGATCCAGTGTCAATGGATTCTTCCGATGCAGATAAGGCATTGCAGGAATGACAGCGATGCCATGAGGCCTCTCGGAGTGGCAAGATCACTGTGTTAGCGTCCCCTCCATGACTGGTGAACGGGGCGCCACACTGGCGGATGTCGCACAGCGGGCCGGGGTGTCGCCCTCGACTGTCTCGCGCACCCTGCGCGGCCTGTCGACGGTGTCCCCGCAGACCCGTGAGCGCGTCGAACAGGCCGCACGCGAGCTGTCGTTCGCGATCTCGCGGAGCGCCTCCAGCCTCGTCACCGGACGCACCGGCAGGGTCGCGGTCCTCGTGCCCAACCTGGAGTCCTGGTTCCTGGGCGCCGTGCTCGCCGGCCTCGCACCCGGACTGAACGCCGCGGGGCTGGACATGCTCGTGTACAGCGTCACCACCGCCGAACAGCGTGCCCAGTTCTTCGACCGCCTGCCGGCCCGCCGCAACGCGGACGCGCTGCTCGTCGTCAGCTTCGCGCTCTCACCCCAGGAGCGGGAGCGCCTGGACGGCCTCGGCATGCCTCTGGTCTTCGTGAGTCAGCACGAGGACGACAGGGCCGGCGTCTACGTGGACGACGCGGAGGCCGCCCTGCGCGGCACCCGGCACCTGCTGAACCTCGGGCATCGCCGCATCGCCTACATCGAGCCCGCGGACGACTCCGGCTTCGCCTGGAGCAGCCGTGCCCGCCTCGAGGGGTACCGGGCCGCCCTGGCGGAGGCGGGCGTTCCCCGCGACGACGAGCTGGTCCGGCAGGTCGCGCAGTGGCAGGGGCCGAGCCTGGACGCGGCGGTCGGCCGCCTGCTGTCCCTCCCGGAGCCGCCGACGGCGATATTCGCCGAGACCGACGACATCGCCTTCCGCCTGCTGACCGTGCTGCGCGGCGCCAACCTGGCGGTGCCGCAACGGATCTCGGTGCTCGGCTTCGACGATCACGCGATGGCGGGGGCCTGGGACCTGTCCACCCTGGCCCAGCCGGCCCGCCGGCTGGGCTCCACCGCGGCCGAACTGGCCAGGGCCGTGATCCAGGACCCGGAGGCGGACCGGGCGCGCCACGTCGTCCTGCCGGTGGAACTCGTGCCGCGAGGCAGCACGGGGCCTGCCCCGAAGCCGTAGGGCTTCGGAGGCCGCACCGTCACGGCGCCTTGCCGGAGGGCGGCACCGGCCCGCGATGGCCGCAGTCCCGACGGACGCGTCACGCTCGGGGGATGCGGCATGACGGCGGACAGCATGCGCCTGCCGGCGTCGACGGGAGCGGTTGTCGACACCGGCAGGCGTGGGGGTGGCGGGGACACGGCTGTCGGCGACCCGCGCCCGCGCCGGCTTACCCGCCTTGCGCCGTATCCGTCGCCGCCCGACGGCAGAGCGCGGGAAGCACGGATGCCAGGCTGGCCGTGAGCCGGTGCGTGTAGGGCAGATGGAGTGACTCGTTCGGCCCGTGCGCGTTCGTGCCCGGCCCCTGGACACCGCAGGCCAGGACCTGGGCGTCCGGATAGCGCTGCTGCAGGATCCCCATCAACGGGATCGTGCCGCCCTGGCCGATCATCGCGAGGCGGGCGCCGTCGTAGTGGTCTCGGCTCGCCTGATCGAGTGCGTCATGCAGCCAGGGCCGCATGGTCCGTGCGTTCCATCCGTCGGCGAGAACGGTGTCGGGTGTGAACCGTACCCGTGTGCCGTAGGGCGGGTCCGCTTCCAGGAGCGCCTGGAGTTCGCGCACGGCGGCCTTGCTGGACACGGTCGGCGGCAGACGGAGCGAGAGCTTGACGCCCGTGTGCGGACGCAGCACGTTCCCCGCCTCGGCGATGGGCGGCAGCCCCTCCGCGCCGGTGATCGCGAGGCTCGGCCGCCACGCCCGGTTGAGCAGCAGTTCGGCCGGGTCGTCGACGACCGGGCCGGCGGAACCGTGCCAGGAGAAGCGCTCGGCGACACGCTGTCCGAGGACCGCTCCTGCCTCTTCGGCCTGCGCCCTTCGCTCCGGCGGAATCGCGACACCGAACGACGGGGGAAGGAGCCGTCCGCTTCCGCTGTCCTCGAGACGTTCGAGCAGCATGCGCAGCACGCGGAAGGACGAGGGGACGACTCCGCCCGCGTCGCCGGAGTGCGCCCCGTCGTCGAGCACCTGGATGTCGAGTCGTCCGCTGCAGTGTCCGCGCAGAGAGGTGACCAGCCACAGGCGGTCGTAGTCACCCGCGCCCGAGTCCAGGCACATCAGCAGATCCACCGATCCGATGCGCGGCGAGAGCACGTCGAGCCAGTGGTCGAGGTCCGGGCTGCCGGACTCCTCCCCGGTCTCGAAGACGCCGACGCAGCGCGGCCGGGGTACGGACTGGTCGTCGACCGCGAGCACCGCCGCCAGCGCCGCGTACGCCGCGTAGCCGTCGTCCGCACCTCCGCGGCCGTACAGTCGGGTGCCGTCGAAGACCGGTGTCCACGGTCCGTGCCCGTCACTCCAGCCCGTGCCTCCGGGCTGCTTGTCGAGGTGGCCGTAGAAGAGGGCGGTGCCTTCTCCGGTGCCAGGGATGTCCACGTACACCACGGGGGTGCGGCCGGGTTCCCGGAGGACCTCCGCGGTCAGTCCCTTGACCGGCGTCGAACGGGCCCACCGCGCGAGATCGGTCGCCGTCCGGTCGAGCAGCCCCCGCTGCTCCCAGTCGTCGTCGTAGGCGGGGCTGAGGGCCGGGACCTCGATGAACGCCGAAAGCTCCGCAAGGAGCGAGTCGTTCCAGAGGTCGCGGCAGAAGGCGAGGGTCCGGCCGGGATCGAGTGCGAAGTCCGGACGCTCAGGCATCGACGAGGTCCTCCGTGCCCGGTGCGAAGCGGAAGCCCATGGCCTTCTCCAGGGGTTCGTACAGATCGGGCATGAACATCGTCCTGGACAGGATCAGGCTCTCCACCGGCGCCACCATCACGGTGATCCGGTCGCCGACGCCGATCTCACCGGAGGTGACGGGACGGCCGTCCTCGGCGAAGGTCATGATCAGCTCCGGGAAGCGGGAGATCCGTGCGCCGTCGTGGTCGAGGACCATGTACTCGTTGATGAAGTGCACGGTCGTCGCCTCGGCGTCGTCCAGCGCCACCAGTCCGTAGTCCCGGCCGCCCGACTGTACGCACCGGTAGTCCTTGACGCGTCCCTCGGCGACGATCCGGCCGCCCAGGTGCTTCGCGGTCGCTTCGACCCCGCCGGAGATGTGGACGCGGCCCAGTTCGATCGCCTGGCTGATGGCGCCGGGCGCGCCGTTCTCCAACGCGTAGCCGACGGTGACCGGGTTGCGGGCCACGCCGATCCAGCCGCCCGCGTCGACGGAGGCCCGCCGGACCAGGGAGGAGGTGCTCTCCAGGCTGCCGGTCACCACACCCTCGAGGTAGTTCTCCGGGTGCCCGCCGGCGAACGCCTGCAGGGACTGGAAGTCCTCGACCAGGTGCAGGCCCATGCCGCCCATGACGCTGGTGGGCTGGGCGCGGCCGTTGCAGGCGAAGTCGATGACCGGCAGACCCGTGAGCGCGGAGTGCAGCCATCCGTTGAAGGTGGTGTACGCGCCGTTCTCGTTGCAGTGCAGCGCCGCCAGCTTCCGGCCCGCCGGAAGCTGTTCACGGAGGAGCTCCAGAGTGCGCAGCATGTGCCGCGGCAGGACCAGCGGGTCGGGCGCGGCCGGCGCGCCGACCAGGGCGATGGTGGCCGTGAGATCGTCCTCCGCGAACTCGTCGGGGCTCCACAGCTGCGGGGTCCCGACCTCCATGGCGACGCGGACGGCCTCCCTGCCCGTCTCCACGATGCCGCCACCTCCTCCTCCGAGGATGGCACCACCGATCAGGGCGGGTTCGACGTCGGCGAGGGTCAGATCGCGTTTCATGTTTCTACCTCCGGTGAAGGGACGGATGCCCGTTGAACGGGTAGGCGGTGGGAGGGCTCAGGAAGCGGCGGCGCGATGGACGCCGTTCCCGAAGGCGTAGAGCGCGTCGCCGGCGATGACGCCGCCGGCGAAGACTTCGAGGTTCTCCCTGGCGTCCCGGCCGCGGACGCGCGTCACGGCCAGGCGGACGAGGAGTCCGGCGACGACCATCCAGCCGGCGCCGGGGGTGGAGATGAGGAGCCCCGTGGCGAACAGGACGCCGAGCTGCCGGCGGGAGCCGCCGATGATCTGGAGGAGTGCGCCGGGCAGGGCCCACATCAGCAGGTGCCAGGCGGTGTCCGAGGAGATGCCCGCCTTGATGGCGGCCACGTACGCGGCGTCGATGGGAGCGGTCTGCCCGTTGTCGAAGAACACGCGGTACGAGGCGAGGACCACCGCTATCGCGACCACGAAGCCGATCATCCCTGCGATCAACTGCTGGCGACGGCCGTCCAGTTCGAAGGCGGGATCGCTCCCCCGGCCGCGCAGCAGGTGCCCCGCCTTGAAGTCGTAGCCCATGTCGGCGAAGGCCGGACCCGTCGCGGCCGTGAAGCCGGACAGCACGACCAGAGCCTCTGCCGGGAATCCGATGAGGATGCCGAGCAGCAGGGTGATCAGGGCGAGCGCGAACGCGGGGAACCACCCCGAATGCATCGCGGCGATGCCGACCAGCAGCTCGTGGACCAGCGCCGCGACGCCGGCGTACAGGACGAAGCCGATCAGCATCGGCACGCTCATGCCTGACACGATGCCCGTGCCCAGGGCGAGGCCGAGAGCGATGACCATGTATCCCAGTACCCCGGTCCCGAGAGTGGGGCCGAGCGAGCTCACCGCCACAGCCGGCGCGGGGGTGCCGCCTTCCGCCCCGGGACCTGCGGGCGCCTCGCCGTGCCCGGGCCCCGTGGCGGCCTCGGACGTGACGGCACGTGCGGTACGGCTCTCCCTGCGCACGAGCAGACCGACCTGGACGAGGGCGACGAGGCCGGCGCCGATCATCATGCCGTGCGGTACGTAGTCGGCGGTGAGGTCCCAGCCGGTCAGGCTCGGGACGTACCGAACGGTGAGCAGTCCGAGGCCGAAGGCGACCATCGCGCCCACTCCGCCGATCATGGCGACGCCGAACGCCGACATCGGAAGGGCGAAGAGCCATGCTCCGAGGACACCGGTGACGAGCCCGCCGCCGAGGATCGCGGCGCGCCGCCCACCTTCGTCCCCCGCCTTGATCGCCTCGGCCGCGGCGATGCCCACCGGCCATGGGTTGGACGCGGTGAACGCGGGGGTGTCGTACATCCGGTAGAGCAGCCAGGCGTCCCACAGCAGTGCGCAGGAGACGCCGATCAGCATCGGGACGACCATGTCGTGCAGCCCGAACAGGAAGGGGATGCCGATCGGCAGGAACAGGCTGTTCGCTGCGCCGAAGGTCGCCGACGAGATGCTGGTCTGCACGAGGTTCTGCACGTGCGCGGACCGGTATCGGCGGAACACGGCGAGGGGTATGCGCGCCAGCGTCATCGCGACGAGCGCGCCGATGAGCGAGGTGCTCGGGGTGATTCCCAGGCTTGTCAGTACCTGGATCCCGACGACGGCGCCGAACACGCTCACCGCCACCGACAGCATCAGGTTGCCCGGTGCCAGTGCGCGTGGGTGCCTCGACGGGGCTGACGGCCTCGTCCGCGTCTCTGCCCGCTGGTCAGTCACTCGGTTCTCCCTCAAGCCGCTGACCGTGCCGGACGATCAGGCCTCGGAGTTGCAAAAAATGCAACCAAGATCTATTTCTTGGAACATTAGTGGCCAGGGAGGATCGGGATGTCAAGGGTTGACTTACGGTGTCCGTGCCGCGTGAGAGCGTTGTCCGCAAAGGAACGAAGGGGTGGGGAGGGCTTGTGAGCTCACTCGTCAAAGCGAAGGATGTCCTTCGGCTCATGTCGCGGATGCGTCGCGACCTGACCGTCATGGACATCGCCAACGGGCTCGGTCTGCCCAAGAGTTCGGTGTCCCGGACCTTGTCGCTGATGGCGGAGCAGGAGTTCCTGGAACGCGATCCGGTGACGCGGGCCTACCGCCCGGGAGCTCTTGTCATGGAGGCCTCCTACCACTTCCGTGCCGCACGGTCGGCGCGCATGCTCCTGGAGGAGGAACTGGGGAAGCTGGTCGACGAGATCGGCTACACCGGTTACGTCGTCATGCTCGACGGCAGTGAGTCGCTGGTGATCCACATGCGCACCGGGCGGGCCGGTACCCTCCAGGCCTACACGCCCGTCGGGACGCGGGCGCCCGCCTACGCCACCTCGATGGGGCGGGCGCAGCTGTCCCACCTCACCGACGCCGAGGCGCTGGACCGGGTCGGCACCACATTCGAACCGATCGGTGAAGCGCCCCGCGACCAGGCCGAGTTGTGCGGGCAGCTCGCCGACATCAGGGTGCGCGGATGGGCCTTCTCGCACGACGAGTTCGTGCTCGACGTCGCAGGGACCGCTTCGGCGGTGAGGGACCCCGGAACCGGCCAGATCCTCGGCATCGGACTGGCGTTCCCGGCGAGAGACCGGAACGACGCCCTGGTGGCCCGGTGCGGCGCCGCGGTCCGCGACGCGGCCTCACGCGTCGGGAGACACATCGGCGATCCGTCGTGGCTCGCATTCGAGGCGCCCGCTGCCGAGTGATCAGCGGCGCCGCCCCCCGGCAGGTGCCGCACCCCGGCCGGGCCGGGCGAATCACGGCCGATCACGCGGACGCTCCACCCCGGCCGCGTAGGCGATGTCAGGGAATCCACGGATGCGCGGCACGGTGACCGCGGAGGAGAGTGGTGCCGGCCGGGCGGGCCGAACGTCACGGAGCTCCCGGGACGGCCGCATTCCGGGGGAGGGTGGCGAGTGGTGCGAGCATCGGAGAAGTGGGCGCGCCGGACGGCGCTGACCGGAGCGGTGGTCAGTATCGCGTTGGGGGCCTGGCTGGTCTGGCTGCTCCCGGGGCCCCACCTCGCGGCCGTCCTGGGCATCGGCCCCGTGGACGGCGTCATGACGATCAGCTCGTGCTACGCCGTCACCGACATCGAGGGCTACGAGGACGGCACCGACTGCCAGGGCATGTACACCCCGCGCGCGGCGGGTGAGCCCGCGCGGCGGGTGACACTGGACAAGGCCGCTTCGCACCGTCCCGGCAGCACGGTGGAGGTGCGGATGGTGCGAGGCAGGGCCCATGAACTGTCCGGCAACGCGCTGGGCACGTGGGTCGCTGTCACGGGCTTCGTCATCGGACCGTTCCTGGCCCTCACGCTGTCCTTCTGCGCCGCCGCGCGGGACGCCACGTGGAGCCACGACGGCAACTACGTCCTGCTCTTCATCGTCGCCGAGATGGCCGCCCTCGTCCTGGGAGTCGTCGCGGGCGTCCTCGTGTCGATCTGGCAGGCGCTGTTCGGCTGAGCGGGCGGGACGGCGCAGATCCGCCCGTCACGGCGGCTGCACGAACCACCGGACGGATGTCCGCCCCGACGTGATACACAGGGCTGTGGAGTTCGGCAGAGAGCACACACCCGCGGACGCACCGGGCCATGCGGTCGCCCGTCGCGCGGGCGGAAGTCCGTTCGTCGGCCGCACGGCCGAACTGGAGCTCCTCGACAGGGCGATCGCCCGCCCGGGCCATGACGCTCCGGCTCTCGTCGACATCAGCGGAGCGGCGGGCATCGGCAAGAGCCGGCTGATCGCGGAGTTCGTCATCGGTGCGCGGCGCCGCGGGACGACGGTTCTACGCGGCCGCGCGGCCGAGTACGAGCGGCACCTCCCGTTCCATCCCTTCGCCGACGCGTTCGCCGATCTGGACCACCGTCCACCGCACGCGACGGACCTGCCGGAGGCACTGTCCGCCGTTCTCGGCCCACGGAGCGCCGGCCCGCTTCCCCTCACCACCGACCGCTTCGGCCTCCACCGTTCGGTGGCGGCCCTGCTGGCGCGGCTCGGCCGGTCCGGGGGCCTGGTCCTGGTGCTGGACGATGTGCACTGGGCGGACCCGGCCTCGGTGGAACTGCTCGGCCATCTCGTCCGGCACCCCGTACCCGGTCCGGTCGTCCTCGTCACCGCCCGCCGTGACCGGCAGACACCGGTCTCGCTGACCGCGGCGCTCACCCGCGGGGCCGGTACCGGGGCGGTCCTCAGCATTCCTCTTGCTCCCCTCACGGAACGGGACTGCGTGGAAGGGCTCGCGCCCGATCTGCCGCACGACCGGGCCACGCTCCTCCACACCGCGGGCGAGGGCAACCCGCTCCACTTCCTGTCCCTCCTGCACGCGTACCGCGAGGACGCGGCGCGCAGGCCCGCCTCGTCCGCGACCGGCACCGGTGCCGGTGAACTCCCCACCGGTCTGGCCTCCTTGCTGCTCGACGAACTGGCACCGCTGACACAGCCCCAGCGCCGCACTCTCGAAGTGATCGCACTGCTCGGCGATCAGGCCGTCCACCCGGTCATCCGGGAGGTGACGGGACGCACCGACGCCGAGCTGGACCACGACCTGGAAGCGCTGACGCGACGTGACCTCGTACGGCCCGGCCCCGGCGGCCGCATGGTGCCGCGCCACCCGGTGATCCGTACCCTGGTGCACGATTCCACCGCCCCCGGACGGCGCGCCTCGATCCACCGGGCCGCCGCCGCCGAACTGGCCCGGACCGGCGCGCCCGCGGCCGACCGGGCGCAGCACATCGAACGATCGGTCACCACGTGGGACCCCCAGGCCTACGCGGTGCTGAGGCAGGCCGCCGAGCAGACCGCGTCGACGGCGCCGACCAGCTGCGCACACTGGCTCCTCGCGGCACTCCGGATCCTGCCCGACACCCCTGAACACGCCGCTGAGCGACGTGACCTGATGCTGTGGCGCGCCCGCGCACTCGGGGTCGCCGGTGAGCTGCGGGAGAGCCGTGACCTGCTGCACCGGGTGATTGCCGCGGCGGGTCCCGAGGACAGCGGCGTGAGGACGTCCGCCGTCGTGCTGTGCGCGCTGACGGAACGCCACCTCGGCAGATTCTCCGAGGCGCTCGCACTGCTGCGCCGTGAGCTGAACAGGACACCGGAGCCGTCGCCGCGCGACCGGGTGTCGATCGGCATCGAGCTGAGTTCGTCCGCGCCCCACAGCGCCTCCTATCCGCTGATGCGCGGCGAAGTCGCGCGCACGCTCGCGGACGCCCGTCTCCTCGGCGACGAACGCGGTGAGGCGGCGGCGCTCGCGGTCGCCGCGTTCGGCGAGGCATACGAAGGCGACGTGACCGCCGCGAGCGCATGCGCGGAGCAGGCGGCGGCGATACTGGACGGCTTGCCCGACGGCGACCTCGCGGCGCTCTGCGAGCCGCTCGGCAGGCTGGGATGGGCCGAGGCGTTCCTGGGCCGCTACGCCGACGCGGAGCGCCATGCCGACCGGGGTCTCGGTGTGGCCCGCCGCAGTGGGCAGATCTATCTCCTGCCCCTCCTGCTGCTGTGCAAGGCCCATGTACGGGTCCAGACCTGCCGCTTGCCGTCGGCCTGCGAACTGGCCGACGAGGCGGAGGACGTCGCCCGCGGCGTCGGCAGTGCCGAACTGCTCGCCTTCGTCCTGGCCAACAAGGCACAGGTGTGCGTCGCCTCGTCGGCGCCCGGTGACCCCCGGGCCGTGGCGACCGCCGAGGAGGCCGTCGCCGCAGTGGGGGCGAGCGACAACTGGCGGGCCTCCATGGCCTGGTGCATGCTCGGCTACGCGGCGCTCACCGGCGGCGACCCACACCGTGCCCGGGACGCGCTCCTGCGGGCGGGAGGCGACGACCTGCGCGGCCTGCAACCCTCGATGCGCCCCCTCTTCTCGGAACTCCTCGTCACGGCCGCCCTCGCCACCGGAGACGTCCCGGCGGCGTCCGCATGGTCCGAGCGGGCAGGCCGGGAGGCGGAGCGGCTCGGCCTGCCGGTGCAGCGTGCCTCCGCGATGCGGAGCGCGGCCCAGCTGGCACTGCACCACGGCGACGCAGCGACGGCGGCGGCGCTCCTGGCCGAGGCGGCAGCCTTGTGCGCGCGCTCGGGGGCGGTGTTCTGGGAGGCGAGGTCCCTGTTGCTGGCGGCCCCGGCGATGGAGGCCGCCGGGGCCGGTGAGCGCGCCGTGGCGATGTGGAGGCAGGGGCACCGGCTCGCGGTCTCGGGAGGCGCGGGCCTGCTGACCGGTCTGGCGGAGATGACACGGCTGTCCGTACTCCGCACCACCTCCACGGCTCCGTCGTGGCTGTCCTCCTTGACCGCGCGGGAACGGGAGGTCGCCGGTCTGGTGGCCGAAGGCCTCACCAACCAGGCGATCGCCGCCAGGCTCTACCTGAGCCCTCGCACCGTCGAGACCCATGTCTCCCGCGTCCTCCGCAAGGCCGGCGTCGCCACCCGGGCCGCGCTCGCCGCGCTCGTGAGCCGTTCCTGACGCCGGAGGCGCCGCCCGGCGGCACGCCCCCGGCGCCGCCGGTAGCGTGATCGTCGCCGCATGGGAGACCCATGTGTCCGGCGGGCTTCGCGAGGAACCCCGGTGGCGAGCGAAGGGAACGTGATGAGCGAACCGGTGAAACCTGGAGTCGAGGTCCCGGAGGGCGCTGCCGCGCCCACCGAGCTGACGATCCGCGATCTCGTGGTCGGGGAGGGACCGGAGGCCCTGCCGGGAAGGGTCGTCCAAGTCCACTACGTAGGTGTCACGTTCGCGTCAGGCAGGGAGTTCGACTCCTCCTGGGACGGGGGCAGGCCCTACAAGTTCGCCGTGGGCGGCGGCAAGGTGGTGAAAGGCATGGACCGCGGGGTGCGGGGGATGAGGCCCGGCGGCCGGCGCGAGATCATCGTTCCGCCGCGCCTGGGCTACGGCAAGCAGTCACCCTCCCCGTCGATCCCCGCCGGATCGACGCTGATCTTCGTCGTGGACCTGCTGACCGTGGCGGGCGGGACGGCCGGAGCGAGGCCGGGCCCGGCCTGAGCACCGGCACTCTCCGGCCGCCGCCGCCCGCCGCACGATGCCGTGTACGGGTGGACCGGTCGCGCACCCCGGGATGCGCCATGCCCGCGGGGCACGGCACATCCGTCCCCGGCCGATCCGGTGCGTCACGCTGCCGCCGGACGTGGGCTGCCGCTGCGGGCAGCCCCGCCGCCGACAGCGCGCCCGGCGCATCTCCTCAGCCGCCCTCGACGCGGAGGGAGCGCGGAGCCTCTCCGCCCTGCGCGAGGACGGGGAAACCGCGCAGGCCCGGAGTGAGCGACCCGAGTACGGCCGGCCGACGGGCGCCGGTGCAGGACGGCAGGGTGCCGGGCAGACCGTGGACGCCGAGCCAGCCCAGCACGGCGAAGGCGAGCGCTTCCTTCGAGGCGGAAGCCAGACCGGCTTCGTCCGACGTCCGCACCGGCACGGAGAGTTCCTCGCGCAGCGCGCGCATCAGCTCCGGGTTGAGGATCCCGCCGCCGGAGGCGATCACCTCGCTCGCGCCCAGGTCCCGTACCGCGTCGGCCACCGTGACCGCGGTGAGCCGGGTCAGCGTCGCCGCCACGTCCTCCAGCGGAATCTGCCCGTGACCGGACAGCCGGTCGAGGAGGTAGGGGAGGTGGAAGAGCTCCTTGCCGGTGGTCTTGGGTGCCGGGAGGCCGTAGTACGGCTCACCGAGCAGGGTCCGCAGGAGCTCCGGCCGCACCCGGCCGCGGGCGGCCAGCTCGCCGCCCGCGTCGTAGGTGAGACGCCCGCCGGTGCCGTGGCTGACGGCGGCGTCCAGCAGCGCGTTGCCCGGGCCTGTGTCGAAGGCGAGGTGTGCGCCGTCCCGGACGGCCGTCACATTGGCGATGCCGCCGATGTTGAGAGCGACAGGTGTCCCCCCTCGCCCCGCCAGCCAGAGGGCGTCCACCATGCTGACCAGCGGAGCCCCCTGCCCGCCGGCCGCCACGTCCCGGGTCCGCAGGTCGGCGAGGACGGGCAGCCCCGTCCGCTCGGCGATCCACGCCGGCTGTCCGATCTGGAGCGTGCCGTGGACCTGGCCCTTTTCGACCCAGTGGTAGACGGTCTGGCCGTGGGAGACGGCGAGTTCGGCCCGCCCGCCGCACAGTTCCGTGTCGGCCCGGGCGGCTGCCTCGGCGAATGCCCGGCCGATCCCGGTGTCCAGCACGCACACATCGCGCAGGGTGGTCGGCGCCGGTGGCATGGCGGCGGCGAGAGCGGTGCGCAACTCCTCCGTGTAGCTGTCGGTGACCATGCCCAGAGGACGGACGACGAGGGTGTCACCGTCACGTTCGATGTCCGCCGCTGCCGCGTCGATGCCGTCGTAGGAGGTGCCGGACATCAGGCCGATCACGCGCATTCGGGGGACTCCTCGGTGTCGGAGGTGGCAGCCGCGCCGCGGAGCGGGCGGGCGTGGTCGTCGCCGCGCAGAGTCCACAGTGCGAGGACGCTGACGGCACAGGTGGCGGCGGCGTAGTAGCCGGGGACGTCGGCGTCCCCGGTCCGGTCCACCAGCTCGGTGATGATCAGGCCCGCGCAGCCGGAGAACACGGCGTTGGACAGTGCGTACGCGAGCCCCAGGCCCGTGTACCGCACCGAGGTCGGGAACATCTCCGACAGCATCGCGGGCCCGGGACCGGCCAGCATGCCCACCGCCGCGCCGGCGAGGAACACGGCGACGCCACGCAGCACGGCGGACGAACCCGGGTCCTGGAGCAGGTTGAGCAAGGGCAGCGACAGTACGGCGATCACCACGGCACCGGTCAGCATCACCGCCCGCCGGCCGACCCGGTCGCTGAGCCGGCCCGCGGGGAGGATCGAAGCCGCGAAACCGGCGTTGGCGAGCACGGTCGCGACCAGGGCCTGCTGGAAACTGGCGTCGAGGACGGACTGCAGGTAGGAGGGCATGACGACGAGGAAGGTGTAGCCGGCCGCGGACCAGCCCATCAGCCGTCCGGCGCCCAGCAGGATCGCCTTCGCCGTCTCACCGGCCGGAGCCGGTGCGGGAGCCGTTCGCTGCACGGGTCCGGCCGGAGCGTCCGTGGACTCCCTGACGAAGCTCGGCGTCTCGTCGAGCTTCAGGCGCAGCCACAGCGCCACCGCACCCATGGGCAGGGTCAGCAGGAACGGCAGGCGCCAGCCCCAGTCGTGGAGAGCCGCCTCCGTCAGCGATGTCGCGAGAATCGCTGCCACTCCGGCCCCGGCGAGCAGGCCCAGTGCCACGGTGAAGGACTGCCAGGCACCGTAGAGACCGCGGCGCCCGGGTGGTGCGAACTCGGTCATCACCGCCACCGCCCCACCGAACTCGCCACCGGCCGACAGCCCCTGGACCACCCTCAGGAGCGTCAGCAGCCACGGGGCCAGGGCGCCGACCGTCGCGTACGTCGGGAGGACCCCGATCAGGGTCGTGGCCCCCGTCATCAGCAGCAGAACGGTGATCAAGGTGGGCCTGCGGCCGATGCGATCCCCGAGCCGGCCGAACAGCGCGGCACCCACGGGGCGGAAGAAGAACGCCAGGGCGAACGAGGCGTAGGTGGCGATGAGCCCTTCGGCTTCGCTGCCTCCGCCCGGGGTGAAGAAGTTGGCGGCGATGATGGTGGCGAAGTAGCCGTATACGCCGAACTCGTACCACTCGATGAAGTTGCCGACGGCGCCGGCGGCCAGAGCGCGGCGGGGCGGGCCCGCGGAGGCGGGGGCGGGTGGGGATGTGGGGGAAGGAACGGGGGAGGGCGTGTCCATGGGGGGCCTCCGGACGGCGGCGTGCGGGGGTGGACGGCTGAGGAGAGGGCAGGTGGTCCAGACCTCTCGGCACAGCGTGGACCATGGAAAGCCGCGATGGCAAGGGGTGACGTTCCGTGGTGTCCGCAGGTCGGCGCCGTGCGGAGTGCCGGTGCGCGCGGATCGGTCCCGTACGGCCCGAGGGTCCCGTGACGGCCGGCATCGGCGCATGCCGGGCGCACCTCCCGCCGCGGATCTCGGGCACGGGCCGGGGCGGGCCGGGGAGCGACCGGACGGGCCGAGCGGTTCAGCGGGAACGGCGGTGCGTCGGTGAGCAGTGGAACCCGCACGTCCGGCCGCGAGCAGCGCACTCGCCGAAGGATGTGTGCTCGGCATCCGGCCCGGAGTGGGAGGCGGAGGCCGTAGGGGCCGGTTCGGAGGGGCTCCCGCGGGTCCTGGCACCCGTCGTTGTCGGGGCCGGCCCGGTACCCTTTCGGGATGACTCAGCCCCTTGTGCCCACCGGGCGGCGGCCCGCGAACGACGGGCCGAAGGCGGCTGCGCGCAATCGTGAGGCCCTGATCGCGGCCGCGCGGGAGATCTTCGCGTCCCAGGGGCTGTACGCCCCGCTGTCCTCGATCGCGCGTCGCGCCGGGGTCGGCCAGGGGGTCCTGTACCGCCATTTCCCGGACCGGGACTCCGTGGCGATCGCGGTCCTGGAGGAGAACGTGCGACAGGTCGAGGAGGCGGCCGCGGCCGAAGGGGCTCTTCTCGCCGACGTCCTCGGTGTTCTGACGTGGCACCTGACGGATTCGGCCGCCTTCCTCGGTCTGCTGCATAGCAACGGTGCGGCAGGCCACGCGGCGACGCTCGCCCACGCCCGGGTCCTGTCGGCCAGGGTGGAGGCCGCCCTGCGGCGAACACTGCCGGCGCGGCACCGGCTGGGCGGGGGCGACGACCTCATGATCGCCGTCGGCATGGTCTCCGGCGCCACCAGCGGCCCCGCACGCGAATCGCGGGAACGCCGGGCGGCGGCCGCATGGCGACTCCTCGGCGTCGAAGTGGGGCCGGTCCGCCCCTTCGGCGGCCGGCATCCGACGGCTGAACGGGGCTGAGGCGGCTCAGGCCTCGTCCGCGCCGGGACCGGACGGTTCGGTCGGGGCCCGGGACGAGCCGAGCCGGAAGCGCTCAGGCACGCCCGAGCCGGGCCGGGGCCGGGTGGTCAGCCTCCGTTGGACTGCCGGGTTCCCTCGGCGAGCGCGTCGAAGGTGTACAGGTAGCCGCCGGCCGGTCCGCTGACGGTCATGTACGCCTTGGTCCCGCCGGGCGTGATCGCCACGTTGGTCGCCGATTCGAGCCCTTCGGTGCCGGCCGGGATCTCGACCGTCGCCAGGCGCTCACCGTCCCGGCCGTACACGGCCATGGCGGCTCGTCCGTGGAGCGCCTGGTAGAGGTTGCCGTCCGCGTCCACGGCGATCGAGTCGGTCTGGGCGATCCCGCCGTCCACCCGGATCGCCGTGTGCCGGGACGTCATGGCCCCCGCCCCGTCCAGGCGGAGGTAGGAAATCCGGTTCTGGGTGAGCTCGCTCACCCAGAGCCCCTGGTAGTCCTCGTCGAAGGAGATGCCGTTCGGTGAGGCCAGCCGGTCCGCGACGACGGTGGCCTTCCCGCCGTCGCGCTCGATCCGCACCACTCGGCCCCGCGAGTCGCCGGGGGACTGGCTCCTGGAGTCGCTGACGTACAGGTTGCCCTCCTGGTCGAAGGCGATGTCGTCGGGATTCATCCTCGCGCCGTCGACCTCGCCCGAGAAGAAGGTCTTCGGGTCGCTCCCGTCCGGGGCCAGGCTGACCACCTCGCCGTGGGCGTAGTCGGTCAGGTACAGCCGGCCGTCGTACGGGCTGGACTGTGCCGAGGTGTAGGCGCCCCGGTCGTCCGTGTACACGGCCTGCGACGTCCTCCTCCGCACGTCGACGCGCAGCAGCTTCGGTACACCCGCGGGTGCGGTGACGTCGACGACGAGCAGCTTGCCGTCGCTGTCGAAGGTGGGGCCCTCGAGCAAGGTCATCCCGGTCTCCTGGTGAACCTTCGTGAGCCGCACGACCTGGTGGGCGTGGACGGTCCTGCCCGCGCCCGCGGCGGCCGGTGTGCCCTCGGCCGGGCCGCTCCTCTCCGTCCCGCATCCGGTGAGGGCCATGGTGCCGACGGCGGCGAGAGCCGCGAGGGACCGGAACGGAAGTCGTCGCATGGGGGGATCACTCTTCTCTGTCTGCGCAATGCCCCGGCCGGCCTGGTCCGCCCGGGGCGCGGAGGTGCCCGGCGGGTGTGGTGGGGGCCACCCGTGGAGCAACCGGACAGTGGTGTCCGGTTGTTGCTACCGTAGCGGATGGCCGCTCGGTCCGGAGTGGCCGAACGAATGGAGTGAGCCCCCCCACATGACGACCACTCACCTGTCCGAACCCGGTGATCTCGACGCCCTCAGGCAGCGCTACAGCCATGAACGCGAACGGCGGGTGCGCCCCGACGGCGCCCGCCAGTACCGTGCCGCGGAAGCGGACTTCGGCTACTACGCCGCCGATCCGTACGCCGAGGAGACGGTCGGACGCGAGCCGCTGAAGGACTCGGTCGACGTCGCCGTGGTCGGTGGCGGATTCGGCGGCATCCTCGCGGGCGCGCGGATGCGGCAGCAGGGCGTCGAACGTGTACGGATCGTCGACAAGGGCGGAGACTTCGGCGGCACCTGGTACTGGAACCGCTACCCGGGGATCCACTGCGACATCGAGTCGCACGTCTACCTGCCGATGCTCGACGAGACCGGGTACGTGCCGGAGTGGAAGTACGCCCCCGGCGAGGAGATCCGCCGTCATGCCGTGCGCATCGCGCGGAAGTACGACCTCTACCCCGACGCCCTGTTCTCCACCGCCGTCACCTCGCTCACCTGGGACGAGGCGACCGAGAAGTGGATCGTGGCCACCGACCGCGGCGACGCCTTCCACGCCACGTACGTCGTCACCTCGACCGGGACCATGTCCGAGCCCAAGCTGCCCGGGATACCGGGCATCGAGACCTTCCGCGGCCACACCTTCCACACCTCGCGCTGGGACTACTCCTACACCGGCGGCACCCCGGAGGGCGGTCTGACCGGCCTCCGGGGGAAGCGGGTGGGAATCGTCGGAACCGGCGCCACCGGTGTCCAGGCCATCCCGATGCTGGCCGAGGACGCCGAGCACGTCTACGTCTTCCAGCGCACGCCCTCGAGCGTCGACGTGCGCGCGAATCGCCGGACCACGGCCGAGGACGTCGGCGCCGATCGCGAGGGCTGGGCCCACGAACGGCGCGAGAACTTCCTGCGCATCGTCTCCGGCGAGCAGGCCGCCCGCGATCTCGTGTCCGACGGCTGGACCGCCTCGGCGGCTCTCCTGGAGAAGCTGTTGCCCAGCTTCCGCCGTGAGGAGCAGGGACCTTCCTTCGAAGCCGCGTACGAGGCGGCGGACGCGGTGAAGATGAGCGAGCTGCGCGCCCGTGTCGAGCGGTCGGTCGAGGACCCCGGGACGGCCGAGAAGCTCAAGCCCTGGTACCGGTACGCCTGCAAGCGCCCCACCTTCTCCGACACGTACTACGCGGCGTTCAACCGCGACAACGTCTCGCTGGTCGACACCGCCGACACCCATGGCATCGAGCGCGTCACCGAGCACGGAGCGGTCGTCGGCGACCGCACGTACGAACTCGACTGCCTGATCTTCGCCACGGGATTCTCCGTCGGGGTCTCCGGCATCCTGTCCGGCAGGCTTCCCGTCCACGGGCGGGGCGGTACCCAGTTGTTGCACACGTGGGCGCGACAGGGGCCGAGGACCCTGCACGGGTTCACCGGCAACGGCTTCCCGAACCTGATCCACATGGGGTCCCTGCACAACGCCAGCAGCGTCAACTTCACGCACGTACTCGACGAACAGGCCGTCCACGCCGCCGCCCTCGTCGCCGCCGCCGAGGCAGGGCGGGCCGTTCTCGAACCGTCGCCGGAGGCCGAGGACGCCTGGCTGGCCGTCCTGGCCGAGGGGGCGGCGGACCACGAGTGGTTCCACGCCGAATGCACCCCTGGCTACTACAACCGCGAAGGACTCGGCCGGCCGAACTCCGCGAGCGCGTATCCCCATGGAGCCGTCGCGTTCCACGAACTGCTCCGGCGGTGGCGCGAGGAGTCGATCGCGGAGGTCCTGCGGCCCAGGGCCACCGCCGCCCGGTAGCACCTCCTCCTCCGCTGCACCCGCACCGGTACGGGCCGGCGCGCCGGCCGGCCTCCCCCGGGCGACGGGGCCGCGGGCGCGCGGAGGTGCCGGCGCGTGAGCGGTGGGCAGCGGGCCTCCTCGGTCAGGGCTCCGGGGCGGCCCGCCTCCTGTCCGCGGCGCGCGGAGTCGATCGCGACGGGCCCGAGTCCGAAGGGGCGGCGGCGTTCGCGGTTCAGCCGGTCCCGAACAGATGGGCGTTGACCGATTCCGCCTCCTCGGCGAGTTCCGGCAACTCCACCACCGTCACACCGGCCGCCCGGAGCTGTTCGACACCGACGCAGTCGTCCACGAACAGCGAGGGCTCGCGCCAGGCGGTGACGACCCGCGGCAGGCCGGCGGCGAGGATCAGCCGGGCGCACGGGTGAGGACGCGACCGGCGCTGCGAGCAGGGTTCCAGACTGGTGTAGATCGTCGCGGTCCGCAGCCGCGGATCGCCCGGCGGCAGCTTCGCGAGCGCCGACTCCTCCGCGTGTACGTGCGGATCGGCCTCGCGGCTGTACCCGTGGGAGAGCTCGGTGCCGTCGGAGCCGACGATCACCGCGCCGACGGAGTACGCACCCTCCGAGGGAGGGCACTTCGCCGCCAGCTCGATCGCCCTGCGCATCCAGTGGAGATCGAGGTCGCGGTCAGGGCCGCCTGCCCGCTGCCGCTGCTTCGGCGCGTAGTGCAGCAGCACGACGTCACCGATGGCCCGCGTCTCCACCAGCCGCATGCGCGCGGTGGGTCCGCCCGGGTAGTGGGCAGGGCCGAGGAACTTCGGCGCCCCGGCCTGTCCGACGAGCAGAGGGGCCACGACCAGGTGGAGTTCGTCGGCGAGATCCTGCTCCATCAACTGGGTGTGCACCGTGCCCCCGCCCTCGACGAGGAGCCGTTCGACGCGCCGCCGGCCGAGTTCGTCCAGGGCCCGCCCCCAGTCGAACTCAGGCCCGACGCTCACCACTTCGGCCAGTCCGTCCAGCTTCCTCCGGACCTCCGCGAGCGAGCCGTCCACGGTCAGGACGAGCTTCCTGTCCCCGTGCCGCCAGAATCTGAGGTCGGGGTCGATGCGGCCGGAAGCGGTGACGGTGACCTTCAAGGGGTGTGCGGGCAGCCCGCGCGCCACCCGTGCGGTCCGGCGCTGCTCGCTGTTCACCAGAAGGCGAGGATTGTCGCGGCGAAGGGTACTCGCGCCGACCAGGATCGCGTCGGCGCCCGCCCGCACCTCGTCGACCCGGTCGAAGTCCTCGGCGTTGGACAGCATCAGCCTGCGGTCACCGGCGTCGTCCAGGTGGCCGTCGACGCTCATGGCGGCCGACAGCACGACATACGGGCGGCTCGTCATCGGATCACCCCTTCTGTGAGGACTCGCACCGGGCCCTGGTCCACGGCCCGGTGGGACGCGTTCCGCGGTCGGGGGATGAGTCGCGCACCGGAAAGATAACAGGCATGTGACGCATGGGAGTTGGGCGAAAGATCTAGGCCGGAGAGTTGGCCGGAAGGTGCGGTCGGGCGCCGCGGTGGCAGGGGCCGGTCCGGGGTGGGGCGTGCCGGCCCGGGGTAAGGCGTCGCGGTCCGGAGGGGTCCCCGCGCACCGTCCGGATCCGGAGAGAGCCCTCGCATCGGCCGGTGGCCTGCGGGTCCGGCGACACGTGGATCTGGCATCCACGAGGGTCCGCAGGGGGCGTCCCGGGCGGTGCCGTATGCCGGCCGGACGCGCCTTAGCCTGAGCGGATGACATCAACTTCCAACACATCAGGCCCTGTTGGCTCCATCGCGCCGGGTCGTCTCCTCTCGGGAGGGGGCGGCTGGAGCCCCCGGGGCGGGAGTGCCGAGCCCCGGACGACGCTGCTGATGCTCCGTCACGGCGAGACCGTTCTGACCCCCGAGAAGCGCTTCTCCGGGAGCGGGGGTGCCGACCCCGGGCTGTCCGACGTGGGGAGGTGGCAGGCGGACCGCGCTGCGGCCGCCACCCTGCTGGAGGGCGCCGGTGTCGACGTGGTGCTCTGTTCCCCGCTCCGGCGCTGCCGGGAGACCGCGGCGGCGGTATCCCGGTGTCTCGGTCTGGA
This sequence comes from Streptomyces sp. NPDC059166, assembly GCF_042755185.1. Classification (NCBI taxonomy): domain Bacteria; kingdom Bacillati; phylum Actinomycetota; class Actinomycetes; order Kitasatosporales; family Streptomycetaceae; genus Streptomyces; species Streptomyces sp. NPDC059166. Next base: position 95,490 of record NZ_JBHZCI010000007.1, read on the forward strand.
ACCGGTGATCGAGGAAGGGCTGCGGGAGGCGGACTTCGGGGACTGGGAGGGGCTGACCTACGAGGAGGTGGAGTCCCGGTTCCCCGATGACCTGGCGGCCTGGCACGCGTCGGCCCGGACGCCGCCCACCGGGAGTTCGGAGAGTTTCGCCGACGTGGCGGGACGACTGGCCCGGGTCAAGGAGGATCTGGTCTCCCGGTACGGAGGCCGGACCGTTCTCGCGGTCAGCCATGTCACCCCGATCAAGGTGCTGATCCAGACGGCGCTCGGGGCGCCGGGGGAGTCGCTGTTCGCCATGGAGCTCTCACCGGCGTCCTTCTCGGGTCTCTCCTGCACCGGGTCGAAGGCATCCATGCGAGTTTTCAACGACACTTCGCATCTGCGCTGAATCCGTTGTTTCGGGAACACTGTCCCCCGGGGCCCGCGGCTCGCCTCATGTTTCGCCGGAGTTTCGTGAGCCTGCCGCGAGGGCGGCGGTGACCTGCTGCGTTCCGGATCCTGGAGGTCCGACGGGCCGGTGGTCGACGGGAGGCCCCGGAGTGACCTTGTTGACGGCGGCAAACGGTCATGCAACTCTTCGTGGGAGCGCTCCCGCACCGCAGGTGGCAGGGGGTGATCGGTATGCGAACAGACGGTGGCGTCCCGCAACGACGCCACTTCTTCTCGTCGACGGGGGAAATGAGCGCTGTCATGGCCACACCACGACATCACGATCATCCCGGTATCCGTAGGTCTCGGTGCGGGCGCGTCGCGGGGCGCGTCGTCACGGGCATGTGCCGCTGCGTAGCGATCTCCCCTCGGTCCCCTGGGGGCTGTGGCGGGGGAAGTACCGGTCACGTGCCCCGCTCCGCGCGCTGTTCCTGAGTCACATCGCTGTGTACCGGCGCCTGCCCGGCGTCCGGCGGGCTGGTTTCCCGCTGTCCGGGCGGGCGTCCGCGTGCCGTGGAACGGGCCGGGCGGCAGCCCGGTTCCTCGCCGGGCGGCGCTGACCCCACGGTGCCGGCGCCGCCTCCCCCGTACCGTCCCGAGATCCCTCGTGCCTCCGGTCGACGACCGGCGGGCACGCGCCGACGTGCGCGTCCGCTCGCGCCACCACGTAGTCCGTCATGAGAAAGGAACCCGGATGACCCAGCTCACCCATGCCGTCAAAGGCGATCGGGAACGTCCCTCACTGACCGTCCGTACCGCGGTGAAGGTCCCGATCGCGCTCCCGGACGCGTCGGAGGCATCTCCCACCGTCTACTCCTTCCGAGGACTGCCGGCCGACTTACCGGTCGACAAGGAGCCCCTCGCCGTGGTGTTCGAGGACCCCGGCCCGCTGCCGCTGGTCCGCCTGCACTCGGAATGCCTCACCGGAGACGTCTTCGGATCACTGCGCTGTGACTGCGGGCCCCAACTCGCCGAATCCCTCGCGATGTTCGCGGAGAAGGGCGGGATCCTCCTCTACCTGAGGCAGGAGGGCCGAGGCATCGGCCTGTACAACAAACTGGACGCCTACGTCCTGCAGGACTCCGGCATCGACACCTTCGAGGCCAACCGGAAACTGAACCTGCCCGACGACGCCCGTGACTACGGCATCGCCGCCGCGGTCCTGTCCGCGCTCGGGTACGACGAGATCCGTCTCGTGACGAACAACCCCGACAAACAACGGCAGCTCTCGGAACACGGGATCAGAGTGGCCGAGACCGTGCCCACCGGCTGCCACGCCAACCCCTTCAACGACTACTACCTCCGGACGAAGGTGGACTTCGCCGGGCACCGGATCGCCCTCGGACACGGGACGGCTTCGTGAACCCGGCCGTGGTGAAGCTCCTGGAGGAGGCGTGCCCCCAGCGGGTCGTCACCGCGGAGGATCCCCGGTACGACCCGCTGCGCCGGCTGTTCAACGGCATGCACGACCACCGCCCCGCCGTCATCTGCACACCGGCCGACAGCGCCGAGATCACCGCCCTCGTCCTGGCCGCGCGTGAGGCCGGTACGACCGTCACCGTGCGTGGCGGTGGACACAACGTCGCGGGTGCGGGCTCGAACGACGGCGGAGTCGTCCTGGACCTCAGGCTGATGCGGGGCGTCACGGTCGATCCGGTGCGCTCCGTGGCCCGGGTCCAGGGCGGTGCGACCTGGGACGACATCGATGCCGCCGCCGCGCGGTACGGACTCGCCACCACCGGAGGCACGGTGGGCTCCACAGGTGTCGCCGGGCTCACCCTGGGGGGCGGGATCGGCTACCTCACGCGCAGTCTGGGCCTGGCCTGCGACCGGGTGGAGTCCTACCGGATGGTCACAGGGGACGGGATGCGGCGCCAGGTCGATGCCGAGCGGGACCCCGAGCTGAACTCCCTGCTGCGCGGTTCGGGGCACGGCCTCGGGGTGGTGGACGAGTTCACCTTCGCACTCGCCCCCGTGTCGCAGGTGTACGGAGGCCGCTTCGCCTACCCCTTGCCCCATGCGGCCAGGGTCATGGAGGCGTTCGCCGAGCTGATGGACGACGCGCCGGCGGAGCTCACCTGCCAGCTCATGCTCGAACCCTGGGGAGATCCGGCCGCCCGCTCCGTCGTCGCCAACATCTGCTACTCCGGTACGGACGAGAAGGCCGTACGGCGGATCGAGCGGATCATGGCCTGCGCGCCGCTGACGGGCATGGACTTCGGTCCACGCTCCTACCTGTCCATGCAGGCCTCGCTGGGTGAGACCGACTTCGGGCTGCGGCACTACTGGACGACGTCCTCGATCACCGCGCTGCCCGTGGAACTGGCCGACGGGCTCGTCGACCACTACATGCGCGGCGGCTGCGGGGACGGCGTCGAGGACACGGTCCTCATCACACCGCTCGGCGGTGCCGTGCCCGACGCCGAGGTGCCCGGGACCATCACCTTCCGCGACGCGGCGTTCACCGTGCTGGCCATGGCGATCTGGCGGGACCCCGCGCAGGACGCCGCCCGGCGGGACTGGGCCCGCGGTGTCAGCCGGCTGTGCCGTCCGTGGTCCCTCCGCGGGGAGGGGCACGCCGACTACGTCAACTACGCGAGCGATCCCGCCGACCTGAACCGTCCCGGTCGGATCGCCGAAGGAACGGCCCGTTCCCTCCTGGACGTACGAAGGCGGCTGGACCCCGACGGAGTCTTCGGGCCGGCGAGCCCCCTTCCGTCGGCACCCGCCCACGCCTGAGCGGACCCGGACCCCCACAGCTAAGGAAAGCGATGACGCAACTTCCCGATGCGCAGGTTTCAGTCGTGATTCCGACCTACAATCGGGCCGACCTCCTCCGGCAGCAACTTCAAGGGCTCGTACGGCAGCGGTTGGCGCCGGAACGGTTCGAGGTCGTCGTCGCGGATGACGGGTCGTCGGACCACACCGCAGAAGTGGTCGACTCGTTCGCCTCAAGACTGAGGATGGTCTCGTACAAGCAGGAGGACCTGGGCTTCCGGGCCGCCGCCGTCCGCAACGGCGGCGCCCGGTCGGCCTGCGCACCCCTGCTCGTCTTCCTCGACACCGGGGCCCTGGTCGGTCCCGACTTCCTCGAGGAGCACCTCGCGGCACACCGGCACGGCGGGGCCACGGGCCGGCTCGTCCTGGGGTACACGTACGGCTACAACCCGTACCGGCCGTTCCCGGGGCTCGCGGAGGCCATCACCGGCCATCAGCCCGAGGAGGTGGTGCGCAAGTACGCCGATCACCCCGAGTTCCGGGACCTGCGTCACGACGACCTGGAAGAGGTCGGCTTCGACCTGGGGCGTCTGGCCGCACCCTGGATGAACGTGTGGGCGCTCAACATGTCACTGCCCGCCGAGGACTTCCACGCGGTCGGAGGCTTCGACGAGGACTTCCGGTCCTGGGGCGGGGAGGACCTGGAGTTCGGCTTCCGCGTCCACCGGCGGGGCATGCGGATCGTGATGTCGCAGGACGCGTGGGCCCTGGAGAGTCCGCACGAGCGCGATCTCGACGGCAACCGCAGCAGCAACTGCGCCAACTCCTGGACTCTGTGGGAGAAACACCCCGGTCCGGTCATGGAGCTGTACGGGGCGATGTACTCGAGGAACCACTACGACCCGCCCCTGGAACACGAGTACCGGCGGCTGCTGGACTGGTCCGGGCAGGCCCGGGACATCGACGTGAGCCGGGAGGTGGCCGGTCTGGTGGCCGAACCCCTGCCGGGTGGTGCCCGGCCGGCCCGGGTGGTGGTGATGGGGGCCGGTGGCCTCCGGGACCTCGGCGCGGCCGACGGCATCGACGCGTGCACGTTCGTCGACTTCGACGAACGGCGGCAGGACGGTGCCGAGCCGGACGGTGTCGGAACCGTGCACGCGATCGGACTGCGTACCGCCCTCGAAACGGACTCCGCCGATCTCGTGGTGATCACATCGAGGCTGCGTGGACTGTGGGGCCGCTGGTCCGGGGACCTCCTGGCCGAAGCACACCGGATCGGTGGCGAGGTGCGGATCGCCTTCTCCGAGAAGGACCCGGGATGACGGCCGAGGCCACCCGGAGAACCCTGGCCGACACCCCGCAGCGGAAGATCATGCTCGGCGTCCTGCTCGTGGACACGGTCGCCGCCGGGGCCTTCTACCCCCTCACCTTCCTCTACCTCACGCTCAGCACCGATCTGCCGGTGGCGCAGATCGGTCTGATCCTGACCGGGGGCGGCCTCGTCGCCCTCGTGCTGAACCCGGTGGCCGGCAGCGTGGCGGACCGGTGGGGAGCCCAGCGGACCCTGGTGCTGGCCAACGCCTGCTGCGGGCTGGGATATCTGGGACTGGTCGACATCCACGGCTGGTTCCAGGTGGTGGTGGCGGTCGCGTTCATCTCCTTCTCGCAGCGTCTGTACTGGGTCGGCTGGCCCGTGTTCATCGCCGGACAGGTGGCTGAGGGGGAGACGCTGGACCGCTGGTTCGCCGTCGTCAACGCCTTCAAGAGCGGTGCCCTCGGCCTGGGCGCGATGACCGCCGCCGCGGCCCTCGCGATCGGCGACGTCGGCACCCTCCGGGGGATACTCGCCGCCGCGGTGGGTGCGTCGTTCCTGTCGGCCGTGGTGTTCCTGAGGCTGCGCATGACCCCGCGGACCTCCGGGGAAGGGACGGCCGGGCCCGTGCCCCGCGACGCGGGAGCGGCCACCGGGCGCGGCGGGTGGCGGGTGGTCCTGGCGGACCGCCCGTACGTCGTGATGACAGCGGCACACACGGCGCTGACCATGGCGTGGCTGCTGCCGAGCGTCGTGCTGCCGGTCTACTTCGTCGACACGCTGGGCCTGCCCACCTGGGTGCCCTCCGTCGCGTTCGCCGTCAACACCGCGATGACCGTGCTGTTCCAGACGGCCGTCTCGCGTTCCCTGGCATCCCTGCGGCGCACCCGGGCGGTGCTGACCGGGGCGTGCGCCTTCCTGCTCGCCTTCGCCGTGCTGGCGGGAGCGGACGCGGGGGCCTCCCCGGCCGTCGCGACGGGGCTCGCGCTCGTCGGGATGATGCTCTTCTCCGTCGGGGAGATGTCAGCGGGACCACCGGCCCAGTCCCTGTCGATGGAGGCCGCACCTGTGCCCTTGCGCGGCAGGTACTCGTCCGTCTTCCAGATGTCGTGGACCGTCTCCGGCGTGGGAGGGCCCGCTGTCGTGGGCGCCCTCCTCCAGTGGAACAGCCAGGCCCTGTGGCTGGTGCTGGGCGTCTGCGTCGCGGTCGGTGGACTGGGCTTCGTCCGCTGCGAGAGGGCCTTCCCCCCTGACGTCCTGCACTCCGAGCCGAAGAGGATCGACGTATGAACCCCGACGGACCCCGCATCCTCCATGTCAGCACCACGGACAAGCTGGGCGGCGTCAGCGAGGTCGTCCGCAGTGAACTGCCCTATCTGACGGAGGCCGGATGGCGTCCCCGATGGGTCACGGCCAACGACCTGGGCCAGGCGCACGACGCCGCGTTCGTCCTGCACAACGCGCTCTACGGCGTGCCGGTGGGCGACTTCCCCGAGGACCGGGTGCGTGCCGGCGTGGAGCAGTTCCTCGCCGCGAACACCGATGCCGTGGTCGCCGCCGCCAGGGAAGCGGACGTGGTGGTCCTCCACGACCCCATGGTGCTCACCCTGGCCACCGCGATCCGTCCCGTGACGCCGAGGATCGCCTGGCGCTGCCACGTCGGCTCCGAGCACCTGGACATGATCGACCAGGAAGCGATCTCCTTCCTCCGGCCCCAGCTCGACGCCGTGGACCACCTGCTCTTCCCCCACAGGCGCATGGTCTGGCCCGGCTGGGAGGACGACCGCAGGCTCCTCGTCGTCCCACCGGGCATCGACCCGCGGTCGTCCAAGAACCTGGACCTCCCGGAGGAGACGTACGCCGCACTCTGGTCCGACATCCACGCGGCCCGCGGTACCTCCGGGCCGCCCGGCACGGGCGACGACGCCGCCGTGGTCCTGGACGACCGGGGAACCGGCGGTCTGCGCGGACCGGACTCGCCCTTCGTGCTCCAGGTGTCCCGCTGGGATCCGCTGAAGGGACAACTCGGCGTCGTACGGGCCTTCGAGAGCCTCGCGCGGCAGGAACCCGACGTGGAACTCCTGCTCGTCGGCCCGCACATCGACGACCGGCAGAACTACCCGGTCAACCGCGAGGTGTGGGAAGGGCTGATGAGAGCCCGCCAGGCCATGGCGCCACCGGTACGCGAACGCGTGCACATCTGGCGGTTCGGCCCGCTGCGGCGCACCGGTGAGGACCTCGCGCTCAACGTGCTGCGCCGATACGCCCGGACAGTGGTGCAGAACAGCGTCCGGGAGAGCTTCGGACTCACCGTGGCCGAAGCGATGTGGCGCGGCGCCGTGGTCGTCGGCGCCGATGTCGACGGCATCGGCGAACAGATCGACCACGACGTCAACGGCCTCCTCACCCCCTACACCGAAGGCGACGACATCTGGGCGGGGACGGTCCTCAGGTCGCTCACGGACGAGGCGGGGCGGAGCCGCTGGAGCAAGGCCGCACGGGCCACGGTCGAGGAGCGCTTCCTCTCCCGCGCCGGGACGCTCCGTCAGGCGGCGGCCTTCCTGAACACCACCCCGTAGACCGGTCGTCGACCGTCGTACGGCCGAGAACGAACGCTTCGAGACGAAGGACCCACGATCAGCATGAGCGCGACGATGTGGTTCGACCCCAGCTGCCCCTTCACCTGGCGCACCTCGCGCTGGCTGAGGGCGGAGGCGGCTGCCCGGGACGAGAAGGTGAGCTGGCGGCTGATGAGCCTCGCCGTCCTCAACGAGGACCGGGACGACGTCCCGGGCAGGTACCGGGAGGCGCACCGGCGTGCGGCGCGCGTGCTGCGCGTACTGGCCGCGTCCGCCGCGGACGGGGGCGACGAGGCGGTGGACGCGCTCTACACCGAACTGGGCACCCGTGTGCACGACAACGGGGGCGACTGGGACGACCGCACCGTTCAGCAGGCGCTGACCGCGGCGGGCCTCCCCGCCGGGCTGGCGGCAGCGGCTGACGACGGGGCGTGGGACGAGGCCGTGCGGGCATCGCACGACGAAGGGCAGGCCCGGGTCGGTCAGGAGTCGGGCACCCCGGTCGTCGCGTTCGGCGACGCCCGCGGGTTCTTCGGGCCGATCCTCACCGCCGTGCCCACCGGGGAGGAGGCATCCCGTCTCTACGACGGTGTCGCCGCTCTCTCCACCGTCACCGCCTTCAGCGAGCTGAAGAGGGCGAGGGACTGAACCTGCCGGCCGGCTCCGGGCCGGATCGCCCGCAGGAGCAGGAGCGGGAGCAGGAGGGAACGGGAACGCTCCGCCGGGCAGGCCGTTCACGCCACGGACCGTGCCGCCCCCGGGTGCGAGGCGCCTCTCAGCTCCTCGTCCGGCATCACGGGCATGCCGCCGGGCCGCGCACGTACGATCGCGGCCCGGGGGTGTGCGCGGCGGGAACCGTCGCCGCCGGTCACCCGCCTGACCGGGCGGGGCCGCCCTGCCACTAGGTTGTGTGCAGGGCAGCAAGGCCCGTGGTGACAGAGGCGGGAGGTCGGAAGTGTCGCTGCGCGTCGGCGATCCGGTCGAGATCGGCGGTTATCCGCTGGAGGCACGGCTCGGTACGGGCGGCATGGGCACGGTCTTCCTGGCCCGTACGGATTCGGGACGGCCCATCGCGATCAAGCTGATCCACCAGCAGTTCGCGGCGGACGACGAGTTCCGCATCCGTTTCCGGCAGGAGGTGGCTGCGGCGAGGCGGGTGAGCGGTGCCTTCACGGCCGCCGTGGTCGATGCCGCGCCCGAGGCCGGACAGCCCTGGATGGCGACGGCGTTCATCCCGGGCGACACACTCGCCCAGCGCATCGCCGCCGACGGCCCGCTGGACGGGGCCGAGCTGCGGAACCTCGCCATCGGCCTGGCGGAGGCGCTGCGCGACATCCACCGGGCGGGGGTCGTCCACCGGGATCTGAAGCCCTCGAACGTCGTGCTCTCGTCCGAGGGGCCGCGCGTCATCGACTTCGGCATCTCGCGCGCCGCCGACCAGCAGACACTGACGATGACGGGCCGGGTCATCGGCACCCCGCCCTTCATGTCACCGGAGCAGCTGCAGGAGCCGCGAGGCGTCGGGCCACGGTCCGACGTCTTCTCCCTGGGCACGCTGCTGGTGTACTCCGCGACCGGCCGAGGCCCCTTCGATTCGGACAGCCCTTACATGACGGCCTATCAGGTCGTGCACGAGGAGCCGTCGTTGGGCGCGGTGCCGTCGGCCCTGCGTGCGATCGTCGATCTGTGCCTGGACAAGGAGCCCGAGGGGCGTCCTTCGGCGGACGAACTCCTCGTCCTGCTGAGAGACCTGCCCGCCGACCTCGGCGAGGCCGAGACGAACGGTGTCGGCCCGGGCCGGGTGCGAGACATGGCCACCCAGCCGCACCTCGCGGAGGCGCCCACCCCGGCACCCGGCGATCCCCCCGTCCCCGTCGCCGACGGGGACAGGATGTCCGTGTCGCCTCCCGCGCCCGCGGCGAGCGGACCGGGTGCCCCGGCCCGTCGCCGCCTGCGCGGTGGCGTGCGGCCCGTGCTCGCGGCCGTGGTGGCGGTGGCGATGATCGGTGGGGGAGCCGCCGTGCTGAAGGCGGGTGGCGTCGGGGAGGGCGGGGAAGGCGGCAAGGCGGAGAGTGCCGTGACACCGGGCCCCGCGCTCCCCGACGGTTTCGAGCCGTGGGCCAGGACCGTCGAGGGCGGCCGGGAGGACATCCCCGACGAACTGCGCTGTGTCGCCCGCGCGGACGCCCTCTTCTGCGGCGGAGGGAGTGTCGTCGCGACACGGATCAGCGCCCTGGACGGCACGTCCGAGTGGACGGCGAAGAGTCCCGGTGTCCCGGTCCAGGGGCTGCACCTGGTCGGGGCGACGCGGGACACGGTGCTCGGGTACCGCTTCGCCGCCGAGGACGCCCCGCAGGACCCACCCGCCGAGGTGGTCGCCCTCGACGCGGTCACCGGCCGCGAGCTCTGGTCGGTGCCGTCCGGCGCCCAGTCGACCGCGGTCACCGGGCTGACCAGGGACGCCGTCGTGACGGGCTCCGTCGTCGTGACGGTGGACGCCGCGAACTCCCGCTTCGAGGCACGCGAGGCCCACAGCGGTGACGTGGCCTGGAGGACGGCGTTCCCCGCGGGGTCGCAGTGTGCTCCCGTCCCCATGGGCACGCAGCTCCTCGCGATGTGCGCGACGGACGCGGAGGTGGACGCCCTGGAGGTGCGCCACCCCACGATCCGCACGGTCGACCGTGCCACAGGGGAGCTGGGCGGGCCCGTCGCGGTCGACGGCCCCGCCGTCCCGGTCGGCGCCGCCGGAGGCAGGCTCGTACTCCTCCAGGAGCACAGGGAAGGCGCGGCCCTGACCGGCTACGACGGGGTGGTGCGGGTCGATCCCGCCTCGCGGGAGGTCACCCGGTCCCGGCTGCCGAAGACGTACGGCGGCACGCCCGGCATGGCGGACGGCACCGTCTACGTCAGCGGGCGGACGGGCTCCGTCGCGGCACTCGACCCGGCCACCGGCCGGGAGAAGTGGTCGCGGCAGACCGAGGTGGAGGGCGCGTCGGGTCCCGTCGCGGGCACCGGTGCGGTGTACTTCAGCTCGGCCACCGGCAGGGTGGTCGCCCTGTCACCCGACGACGGCCGACGGCTGTGGGCGACGGACCCGCGGGCCGACGGGCTGACGGGCGAACAGGGGGCGAGCCCGCGAGTGACCGTGGCGGGGCGCGTCCTGGTCGTGGCCGCCGACGGGAACACGCTCTTCGCCTTCGACGGGCAGAACCCGCCGCGATCGCGCTGACGCCCCCGCGCGCGGACGTCCGGCCACGACGGAGGACCCTGTTCGAGCACCGGAGCGGACCACCCTTGCCCAAGGTATCGAAATTCGATAGATTTACATCGCCATTCGATGGGAGGGCAGGTCATGGGAACAATTGCGGTGCGCGCGCTACGCGTCGTGCTCGCGGTGGTGCTCGCCGGAAGTGCGGGCGTGCAGGTGCTGATGGTGTGGGCGCTGGCCACCGACCCGGAGGAAGGGGCGCTTCCGCTGGACGCGCTGCGCGTGGTGACGGTCCTGGGCGTCCTGGCGGTCCAGGTCGCCGTGTGCAGCGTATGGAAGCTCGTGACCATGGTGCGGCGCGGCACCGTCTTCTCGTTCGCGGCCTTCCGGCACGTGGACGTCGTGATCGGAGCGATCGTGGCGGTCGCCCTCGTGTGGTTCACGGTCACGATCCTCAACGCGCCGGGCCAGCGGGAGGACCCGGGCGTCACCGTCATCATGGGCGGGATCGGCCTGGCCATCCTCGGCGTCGCGCTCATCGTGCTGGTGCTGCGCATGCTCCTCTCCCAGGCCGTCGCGCGCGATGCCGAGGCGACGCGGATGCGGGCCGAGCTGGACGAGGTGATCTGATGCCGATCGTCGTCGGCATCGACGTGATGCTGGCCAGGCGGAAGATGTCCGTGGGGGAGCTCGCGGAACGCGTGGGGATCACGCCGGCCAACCTGGCGGTACTCAAGAACGGACGCGCCAAGGCGGTGCGCTTCTCCACGCTCGCCGCTCTCTGCGAGGTGCTCGAGTGCCAGCCGGCCGACCTGCTGCGCTGGGAGGCGGAGGACGCCGCGGGAGGGTGACTCCCCCGATTGGCTGCAGGGCTCCGCGAGGCGAGCGTGCGACATGTCGCACGCTCGCCATCGTCGACTCTTGTCGCCGCCATGACACGGAGCTGAGGATGGCAGTCGTCGAGCCGCGCGGATGCCCGCGGTGGCGGTCCGAAGCCGGCGCCGCGGCCCGTGCCCGTCGATCCGGGGCGCGACCGCGTACGACGACGGTGTCACCCCGAGCCGGCCTCACCCGCGCGTCCGCCCGCCGTGCCGGCTTCGGCGCCCACCCGCAGGACCGCGCGACGACCAACCCCACGACGAGGAAGGGTCCGCTTGCATGAGACCGAGACCAGGCCTACCAGGTACGGGGACACCGGCAGCGGCCGCCCGCAGGCACGTCCTTCCGCGCGCCTGGGCGCTCCTTCTCGCCGCGGGGCTCGCCGCGGCCGGACTGCCCGCGGCGGCCCACGCTTCTTCCGCCGCCCCGGCGAGCAGCCTCTCCTCGCCCGCTGTCGAGCGCGAGGTGGCCGACGAACTGAAGGGCGGCGACAGCTCGACCTTCTGGGTATACCTGCGTGGGAAGGCCGATCTCCGCAGCGCCGGGAAGATCAAGGACCGGGCGCGCCAGGGCCGCGAGGTGCGGAGCCGGCTCCAGGAGACCGCGAGGGCGGGCCAGTCCGCCCTCATCGACGTACTCGAGGACACCGGCGCGACATACGAGTCCTACTGGATCGCCAACGCCGTGCGGGTGAAGGGCGACGCGGAGCTGCTGAAGCGGATCACCGCGCTTCCGGGCGTCGAGAGCGTCACCGGCGACCGCACGTACGCGCTCCCGGAGCTCCCGGAGACCGACGCCGAGCCGACCGTCGACGACGTCGAGTGGGGCGTCGACAGGATCGGCGCGTCCAGGGCGTGGAAGGACTTCGACGCCACCGGTACGGGGATCGTGGTGGGCAGCATCGACTCCGGAGTCCAGTTCGACCACCCCGCGCTGGTGAAGAGGTACCGGGGGGCGAACGCCGACGGCAGCTTCACCCACGACTACAACTGGTTCGATCCCACCCACAGTTGCGGAATCGTCACCAGCGTTCCGTGTGACAACGTGGGGCACGGGACGCACACCGTCGGCACCATGGTCGGCGACGGCGGCCCCGGCAACCACGTCGGTGTCGCCCCCGGCGCACAGTGGATCGCCGCCAAGGGATGCTCCTCCAGCACCTGCACGCAGAGCGCCCTGCTGGCCGCCGGCCAGTTCATGCTGGCGCCCACCGATGCGAGGGGGAGGAACCCGCGCCCCGAGCTCAGGCCGCACGTGGTGAACAACTCGTGGGGCAGCGCCGCCGCCGGCGACGATCCCTGGTTCGAGCAGACCGTGCAGGCGTGGGTCGCGGCCGGGATCTTCCCGGTCTTCTCCAACGGGAACGAAGGACCCGAGTGCGGCACCGATGCCAACCCCGCCAACATGGAGGAGAGTTACGGGGTGGGTGCCTTCGACACGGAGGGCGCCGTCGCCTCGTTCTCCAGCCGGGGCCCTTCGGAGAACGGCGACGACCTGATCAAGCCGAACGTGTCCGCGCCGGGCGTCGCGATCCGTTCCACGTACCCGGGCGGCAAGTACGCCGTCGCCAGCGGGACCTCCATGGCCGCTCCGCATGTGGCGGGCGCCATCGCGCTGCTGTGGTCGGCGGCCCCCGCCGTCAGCCGGGACATCGACGCCACCCGCCGTCTCCTCGACGAGACGGCCGTCGACGCACCCGATGTCACCTGCGGCGGCACCCCGGGGAACAACAACGTCTACGGGCAGGGGCGTCTCGACGCCTACGCGGCTGTCGAGAAGGCCCCGCGCGGCACCACGGGCACGGTGAGCGGCACCGTCACCGACGCGCGGACGGGGGAGCCGGTGGGAGGCGCCACCGTGCAGCTCACCACGCCGGCGGGAGCGGTGGGACTGCCGGCCACGACCGGTGCGGACGGCGGCTACTCGATGACCGCCACGGTCGGCGACTACACCGTGACCGCGGCCGAGGCGGCCTACACCACGGCAGAGGCGGATGTGTCCGTCGGTGAATCGGCGCACACGACCGCCGACCTCACCCTGGCGTCACGCCCCGGCAGGGTCCTCTCCGTCACACCCGACGACGCCGCCTTCGGCGCCGTACCCATCGGAACGACGGGCGGCCCCGTCACGGTCACACTCACCAGCCTCGGCAGCCGGCCGGTGACGGTGCTTCACCTCACGGACCACGACCAGGCGTTCGTCTCCGATCCCGGTACCTGCGGCAGGTACCCCTTCACTCTGGCCCGCAAGGAGCACTGCACGCTGGGCATATCCTTCCGGCCCACCGCGCAGGGGGACCAGGAAGGGAAGATCACCCTCCGCAGCAACGCGGCGGGATGGGCGCACACCGTGAAGGTGCGGGGAAGCGGCACCCCGACACCCGCCCGCACCGGCGGTCTGACCACCTCGAGCCTGCAGAAGAGCCTGCACGCCGCCGCGGTCGACCCCGAGGGCCGCTACGCGTACTTCGGCACCGACAACCCCCAGGATCCGCTGCCCGGTTACATCACGAAGATCGACCTGAAGACCTTCAAGCGGGTCGCCACCCTCTCCGTGGGCGTCGGCCAGAAGATGCTCCAGGACGCCGTCATCGACCCGTCCGGGAGATACGCCTACTTCGTCGTCGCCGCGTCCCCGGGCCGGGTGGTCCGCATCGACCTGGAGACCTTCACCCTGAACAGGATCCTCGTCCTGGGCCAGGGGGAGGACAACCTCCGTTCCGCACTCATGGACCCGGCGGGGCGGTACGCCTACTTCGGCACGGGCACCAGTCCTGGACGCCTCGTCAAGGTGGACCTGGCGACATTCACCCGGATCGGCGCGGTCACGCTCGGACCGGGGGAGGACTACCTGGACGCGGGAGTCATCGACTCCAAGGGCGAATACGCCTACCTGGGCACCGTCACCAGCCCTCAGGGGCGCGTCGTCAAGGTCGACCTGGCGGCCATGAGTGAGACCGGGTCGGTCACCCTCGCCACCGGGGAGGGGCCCCTGCGTTCGGCGGTCATCGCCCCCGACGACCGGTACGCCTACTTCGGCACCGGTGAGGGGAGCAGCGGAAGGATCATCCGCATCGACCTGGAGGACTTCGCCCGCGACCGGGTCCTGGCACCCACGGGCGGTGGGGCGTTCTTCTCGGCGGTGATGGATCCCACCGGACGCTACGCGGCCTTCGGGACGCTGAGCCTGCCGGGAAGGGTGGTCAGGGTCGACCTGGAGCGCTTCGAGTCAGCCGGCTATGCCGCCCTCGGCGAGAAGGAGGACGCCCTCATCTCGGCCGTCGTCGACCCGCGCGGCGACTACGCGTACTTCGGCTCCAAGACGGCGCCGGGCCGCGTGATCAAGGTCCGGGTCGGCGCGCGCTACGAACTGACCGCCACGGGCCAGGGATCCCTCCTGCGCCGGACCGCCCTCGCCTGGAACGGAGCAACCACCGCTCAGGTCGAGGTCGTCCGTGACGGCCGGGTGGTGGCGACGGTGCCGAACACCGGGCGCTTCACCGATCTGATCGCCGGTCCCCGACGCCCCTCGTACACCTATCGGCTGTGCGACGTGGGCAAGGACCACTGCTCCGCCGAGGCCGAGGTCTCCTTCACCGGCCCGTAGGCCCGGCGGACCGGGCGGCTCGCCGTCACCGGAGCGGACGGCCCACGGGGCGCCGCACGCGCGTGGATCTCTCCAGGCGCGTGCGGCGCCCCCTCGTCCGTTCTCGTCCGGCCCTCACGGGACGGCGGCAACGCCCTTGCCGGGACGGCCTCTGTCAGCCGTGGTAGGTGATGTAACCGTTGCCGTCCCGGTCGTCGGCCTTCTCCGTGTAGGAGTGGACGTCGGCGCGGTCGCCGGTGGGCTTGTAGAGGTAGATGGTGTCCTTGTCGTTGTTCCAGATGAAGTTGCAGTTCTGGCGGTAGACCACGTTGCCGCTGTCCGAGTCGGTGCCGCGCCCTCCACGCAGGGCGGCGTAGTCACCGGGCTGCAGCGTGTGGCTGTTGGTGAACGTGAAGGTGTTGCCGACGGCGTCCCTGACCTTGTAGCCCTTCAGGTTCACCGACTTCGTCTTCGAGTAGTTCTTGATCGTCAGGTACTCGTTCCTGGTGTTCCCGCCGGAGCACTTGTTGGAATCGCTGCCGGGGGCGTTGTACTGCACGCCCTTGATCCTCAGCGCCGAGGTGTACTCGGCAGCCTGCGCCGGGACGGCCCCGGCGAGGCCGAGCGAGGCGACGGCGGCTGTTGCGGCGCCGGCGAACAGGGTGCGACGGAAGCTCATGAGGAATCCCCCCTCAGTGGTGCGGATGGAGCGCCCGGAGCTTATCCAATGTGATCAACAGATGGAGTGCTTGTGAAGAAAATGTGACTAATGCTCGGGGTGTGCGGGGGGATCCGGGCAACCGAGGGCACCTGGGCGCCGTCAGCGGGACGTCCGAGGGTGCCGGGACGCTCCGCTGGGTGCCGGAAACGGGTACGCCGCCGGGTGCAGGGCTCATGCCCTGCACCCGGCGGCGCGGTTTCGGCCCGGCGTCACCCGGTGCCGCACGGTCGGTGCGGTGAACGGCGGGACGTCAGGACGTCAGGACGTCAGGACGTCAGGACGGCGTGGACTGGCCCACGTCGTAGCGGTCGAGGTCCATGACCTTGGCCCAGGCGGCGACGAAGTCCGTCACGAACTTCTGCCGGGCGTCGTCGCTCGCGTACACCTCGGCCAGGGCGCGCAGCTCCGAGTTCGAGCCGAAGACCAGGTCCGCGCGGGTCCCGGTCCACTTGACCTGGCCGGACGCGTCACGTGCCTCGAACTCGTCCTGTGCCGACGACGTCGACTTCCAGGTGATACCCATGTCGAGCAGGTTCACGAAGAAGTCGTTGGTCAGCGTGCCCGGCCGGTCGGTGAGGACACCGTGCTTCGAGCCGCCGGAGTTGGCGCCCAGTACGCGCAGGCCGCCGACCAGGACGGTGGTCTCCGGGGCACTCAGCGTCAGCAGGTTGGCCCGGTCGAGGAGCAGGTACTCGGCGGGAAGGCGGGTGCCCTTGCCGACGTAGTTGCGGAAGCCGTCGTAGGCGGGTTCCAGGGCAGCGAAGGACTCGATGTCCGTCTGCTCCTGCGTGGCGTCGACCCGGCCCGGGGTGAACGGGACCTGCACCTCGACGCCGGCGTCCTTCGCCGCCTGCTCGACGGCCGCGTTACCCGCGAGCACGATCAGGTCGGCGAGCGAGACCTGCTTGGAGCCCTTGGAGTTGAAGGAACTCCGGATGCCTTCCAGGGCGCGCAGGACCTGGGCCAGCTCGTCCGGGTCGTTCGCCTCCCAGCCGCGCTGCGGCTCCAGGCCGACCCGGGCGCCGTTGGCGCCACCGCGCTTGTCGCTGCCGCGGAAGGACGCGGCGGAGGCCCAGGCGGCCGAGACGAGCTGAGCCACCGTCAGGTCGGTGGCCAGGATCTCCTCCTTGAGCGCGGCGGTCTCCGCGGCGTCCAGCGGCTCACCGGTGCGGGCCGGCAGCGGGTCCTGCCACAGCAGCACCTCGGAGGGGACCTCAGGGCCGAGGTAGCGCTGGATCGGTCCCATGTCGCGGTGCGTGAGCTTGTACCAGGCCCGCGCGAAGGCGTCGGCGAACTCGGCCGGGTTCTCGTGGAAGCGGCGCGAGATCTGCTCGTAGGCCGGGTCGAAGCGCAGCGACAGGTCGGTGGTGAGCATCTGCGGCTTGTGCTTCTTCGACGGGTCGTGCGCGTCCGGGACGGTGGCCTCGGCGTCCTTGGCGACCCACTGGTGGGCACCGGCCGGGGACTTCGTCAGCTCGTACTCGTACGCGAAGAGGTTGTGGAAGAACTCGTTGCCCCACTTGGTCGGGGTGCTCGTCCAGGTCACCTCCAGGCCGCTGGTGATGGAGTCCCCGCCCTTGCCGGTGCGGAAGGAGCTGCGCCAGCCGAGGCCCTGCTCCTCCATGGAGGCGCCCTCGGGGTCCGCGCCGACGTTCTCGGCCGGGCCGGCGCCGTGCGTCTTGCCGAAGGTGTGGCCACCGGCGATGAGGGCGACCGTCTCCTCGTCGTTCATCGCCATCCGGCGGAAGGTCTCCCGGATGTCGCGGGCGGCCGCGATCGGGTCCGGGTTGCCGTTGGGGCCCTCGGGGTTGACGTAGATCAGGCCCATCTGGACCGCGCCGAGCGGGTTCTCCAGCTCGCGGTCGCCGGTGTAGCGCTCGTCGTCGAGCCAGGTGGTCTCCGGGCCCCAGTAGACGTCCTCCTCCGACTCCCAGACGTCCTCACGGCCCCCGGCGAAGCCGAAGGTCTTGAAGCCCATGGTCTCCAGGGCGACATTGCCGGTGAGGACCATCAGGTCGGCCCAGGAGAGTGCCTGGCCGTACTTCTTCTTGACCGGCCACAGCAGGCGACGGGCCTTGTCCAGGTTGCCGTTGTCCGGCCAGCTGTTCAGCGGGGCGAAGCGCTGCTGCCCTGCGCCCGCGCCACCGCGGCCGTCACTGATGCGGTACGTGCCGGCGCTGTGCCAGGCCATCCGGATCATCAGCGGACCGTAGTTGCCGAAGTCGGCCGGCCACCAGTCCTGCGAGGTGGTGAGGACCTCGGCGATGTCACGCTTCACCGCAGGCAGGTCGAGTGCCTGGAAGGCGGCCGCGTAGTCGAAGTCCCCGCCCAGCGGGTTCGCCACCGCGGGGTTCTTGGCGAGGATCTTCAGGTTGAGGCGGTCCGGCCACCACTGGCGGTTCCCGCCGCCCTGGGTGGGGTGCGGCGCGCGGCCGTGGGCCACGGGGCAGCCGCTCGCCTGGGCCTCGGGCACCTCGGGGACGGCCGTCTCGGGCGAATCCGGCGTGACGGGGTCGAAGACGTGTGACTCGTGGTTCTCGGGCATCGCAATCCTTCCGGACCCGGCGGGTCGTGGGGGCGCTGAACGGGTGAGGAGAAGTCGGGCCGCGCAGGAGAGGCACGCTGTTGCCGGGTCCCGTCGCGGGCCCCGAACGCCTCGCGGGCCACTGGACCAGACGGTACCGGGCGGGCGCCACGCGGACGGCGCTCGACCGGCGGTGTCCCGTCGCATGTCTCTGCTGCCGTACCGGATTCTTCCTGTCTCTTGGATGTCGCCGTGAACGATCCTACAATGGACTTCGTCCAAGTCAAGAAGTGCGTAAAAGTGATAACGGCCGAGGTGCTGTGCCGTCGGGTCTTCCCCGGACCGGCAGTGCACCCCCGGAAAACGGAGCAGGTGAGACGGGATGAGCGACCTCCTTCGGCGGCTGCGGGGCTCTGGCCGGCGGATGACCTCGCAGCGGCGTGTCGTGGCGGAGGTCCTCGACGGTGACCATGTGCACCTGACCGCGGACGAGGTGCATCTGCGGGCCGCCGAGCGACTGCCGGAGATCTCCCGCGCCACCGTCTACAACACACTGGGGGAGCTCGTGGCGCTCGGTGAGGTGCTGGAGGTCTCCACCGTGGGCCGGGCCAAGCGCTACGACCCGAACGCGCACCACCCCCACCAGCATCTGGTGTGTTCCGGTTGCGGTGCGGTCCGCGACGTCCACCCGGTGGGTGACGCCATCGGCGACCTGCCCGAGGGGGAGCGGTTCGGGTTCGCCGTGGGCTCGGTCGACATCACCTACCGAGGTCTGTGCCCGGACTGTGCCTGACGGGCGCCGCCGGGTCCGTGCGGTGCCCGGTGAGGTGCGCGGCGCGCGGTGGAGCGCGTGGGGGCCGGTGAAGAGGGCGGTGCCCGGTGAAGGGGGCATTTCGCCGTCGGGCCCGAAAGGTGGGCGGTGCGGCTACCGAGCCGGCCGGTTCCTGGGCGTGGTTCGGATGAAGGCGAGTTGCGCCGGAGGTCTGGTCCTGTGGCGGGTGGTGGCCGTGTGGACACGCGGCGGAGACGGGGCCAGACTCGCCTCAGCCAGTCGGCCGGGGGAATCGAGGATGGCTCATGACGGAGGCGCCGTGCTGAGGCGTTACGCTCCCGCTCGCCCCATTGATTGTCATGGGCATGGCTTCGTTGTCCGGGTGCCGGCCACGGCCGCGCAAGCCCGGGCGGACGGACGCCACGGCTGGGGCCACGCCCTGCCCGAAGGCAGGGATCCCGTCGGCACGGCCCCGCCAGGGGACGGCCGCGCGGCCGGGCATCGCGACCACGGCGAGGCCCCTCCCGCCGACGGCGGGCCTCGACACCCCCGGACAGCGGCCTGACCTGGCCGTCCCGGCTCGGAGCGACGCCGGGCCGGCGACGTCCTCCGGGAGCGCGACCGGGTGGCACCGCCCACGGGCGGGCGCCCGCCGCGGCCCGAGTCGGTCCGATCCCGCAGCCCCGCACCCTCCCGCCTTCGAACAGGAGAGAACCCGATGTCGTCATCCATCCCGTGGCGAGCCCGCGCAGGAACAGCCCTGTCGGCGGTCCTCGCCGCTCTCGGCGCGTTGGCAGCACCCGGCTCCGCACAGGCGGATTCCCCACCCGGGAGCGCGCGAGTCGTGACCTATCACGGCTACCGCCTCGAAGTGCCCGCCGGATGGCGGATCGTCGATCTGACCGAGAACCCGCACGCATGCCTGCGCTTCGACAGACCGGCCGTCTACCTGGGCGAGCCCGCCGAGCAGAGCGACTGCCCGGCCGGCGTGCTCGGCCGCACCGCGGGCATCGTCGTGGAGCCCATCACCGCCGGCTCGGCCTCCCGGACGACCGCCGCGACCGCACGGACCCCGCGCGGCGAGGCCGTCGCACCCTCAGCCGTGTCCCGCGACGACAGCATCCGGATCGCGGTCGAGGACGCGGGCGTACTCGTGACCGCCGCCCACACGCCCGCCACCGAGTCGCTCGTACGCGGCGTCCTCGCCACCGCCACGCTGACCGGCGACGCCGAACGCACCGCGCTGCCCCACGCGGTCCGGCAGGCCGACCCGGCCCTCGCGGCCGCCGCCGGACCGCAACCCGGCAGCTATCTGGGCAAGGGCTTCGACGCCTGCGCCGCGCCGTCGCAGGCCGCCATGGACGCCTGGCAGGCGAGCTCGCCCTACAGCGCGGTCGGTGTGTACATCAGCGGCTCCTTCCGCGGCTGCGCCCAGCCGAATCTGACGGCGGGCTGGGTGACCCGCCAGACCGGAAACGGATGGCACCTGTTCCCCATCGACGTGGGCCGACAGGCGCCCTGCACCAACTACTCGCTGAAGATGTCCACCGATCCGGCAACCGCAAGGTCCCAAGGAGTCACGGCGGCGGCAGGGGCCGTAAGCGCCGCCTCGGGCCTCGGTATCCCCGCGGGCAGCGCCGTCTACAGCGACATCGAGGCGTACACCTCCACGGCGGCCTGCAAGGCGTCCGTGCTGTCGTACCTGTCCGGCTGGACCGAGCGGCTGCACAGCAGCGGCTACCTCTCGGGCTTCTACTCCAGCGCGGCCTCCGGCATCAAGGACGCCGCCGCCGAGTACGCCAACAGCGCCTACACACGGGTCGACCACCTCTTCTACGCGTGGTGGAACGGTGCGGCCGACACCGCCACCGGTTCGTACGTGCCGTCCTCCTACTGGTCGGGCCACCAGAGGATCCACCAGTACGCCGGCGAGGTCACCGAGTCCTACGGTGGCTATTCGATCAACATCGACCGTGACTACCTGGACGTCGGCGACGCATCCGCGCCGGCGCCCACCTGCACCGGCGCGAACCTCGACTTCAGTTCCTACCCCACCGTCCGGAGCGGGTCGGCCGGCGAGCAGGTCAAGGCGGCTCAGTGCCTGCTCAAGGCCGCAGGGTCCGACCCGGGCACCCCGGACGGGATCTTCGGCCCCGACACGGCCGCCGCGGCCCGCAACTTCCAGTCCGGCAAAGGGCTCACGGCCGACGGCGTCGTCGGGGCGAGGACCTGGACCGCACTGCTGGCCCGTGGGGCGGCCACGACCGTCCGCGACGGCTCCACCGGGGAGGCGGTCCGGCGGCTGCAGCGCTCCCTGACCGCCGCGCTCGGCCGGACGGTGTCCGTCGACGGAGTCTTCGGACCGGGCAGCGAACAGGCCGTACGGGACTACCAGTCCTCACGCGGGCTGGGCTCCGACGGAGTGGCCGGCCCGGCCACCTGGAGTGCCCTCCAGGCCGGGAGGTGAGCCGCGGGACGAGGCGGGAGCCACGCACCGGACCGGATAAGTCCTCCTGAGGTAGCGAGAGTTGACGCGTAGGCGCCGCCGGCGGGGAGCCGGCTGCGGCACCGGGTACATCCCGTGGGCCCGCAGCCGGCTCCCCGCCTCGCAGTGCCGGTCCGCGGAGCCCCGGAAGAACCGGCGAGGGCCCGGACCCGCAGCGAGCAGGCGTCGACGAGGCGAGCACGCCGTCGTCCCGGCCGTCGCCATGGAACAGGTCGCCGGTGACGGGCCATCCCCGGGGTGACCGGCGAGCCGGACGAAGTGTGCCGCGTACCTCACCGGTGGGTGCTGTTCAAGAACACCTCCGGGCGGTCAAGCTGAGCCGCGCACCCCGGTCGGCCGGGGTGCGCGCACCGCTGATCGATCTGGGAACACCGTTGACCGTCATCGCAGCGAACGGAGAACACTCGTGATTGTCGGAGTCCTCAAGGAAGCCCGGGCAGGTGAGAGTCGCGTCTCGGCCACGCCCGCAACCGTCGGACAGATCCGCAGACTGGGGTACACCGTGGTCGTCGACCCGGGTGCGGGAGCGGCCGCCGGTTTCGTCGACAGCGCCTACGAGTCCGCGGGAGCGACCACCGGTGACGCGGCGACGGCCGATGTGGTGCTGGGCGTCAACGCCCCGGAACCGGCCCAGTTGGACCGCATCCGGCCGGATGCGACGGTGATCGCGCTCTTCTCGCCCGCCTTCGACGCGGAGATGACCGAGGACCTGGCCAGGCGCCCCTTCACGGCGTTGTCGATGGACGCCGTACCCCGCATCAGCCGTGCGCAGTCGATGGACGTGCTCTCGTCGATGGCGAACATCGCCGGCTACCGGGCCGTCATCGAGGCGGCGCACGAGTTCGGCCGCTTCTTCACCGGGCAGGTGACGGCGGCGGGGAAGGTGCCGCCGGCGCGGGTGCTCGTCGCGGGGGCAGGGGTCGCCGGCCTGGCGGCGATCGGCGCCGCGGGCTCGCTCGGCGCGATCGTGCGCGCGACCGACCCGCGTCCTGAGGTCGCCGAGCAGGTGCGGTCGCTGGGCGGGGAGTACCTGTCGATCGAATCCGCCGAGGCCGAGGTCTCCCGGACGGGCTACGCCAAGGAGATGGACGACGGCTACAAGGCGCGTGAGGCCGAGCTCTACGCGGCCCAGTGCCTCGAAGCGGACATCCTCATCACCACGGCCCTGATCCCCGGCCGCCCCGCACCCACCTTGATCACCGCGGAGATGGTGGCGAGCATGAAGCCGGGGTCGGTGATCGTCGACATGGCGGCCGCCAACGGGGGCAACGTCGAAGGCACCGTGAAGGGTGAGAGGACCCTCACGGCGAACGGCGTGACGATCATCGGCTACACCGACCTCGCGGGGCGCCTGCCCGCGCAGGCCTCGCAGTTGTACGGCACGAACCTGCTCAACCTGCTGAAGCTGATGACACCGGACAAGGAGGCCGGGCTCGTCCTCGACTGGGACGACCCGGTGCAGCGCTCGATCACCGTCGTGCGCGGCGGGGAGCTCGCCTGGCCGCCCCCGCCGGTCCAGGTCTCGGCGGCACCCGCCCCCACGGCCCCCGCCGCCGTCACCGAACCGCGCTCCGCGAAAACCCAGATGACGGTACGTCAGAAGTTCGGGGGAGTGGCCGTCGCGGCCCTCGCCCTGTTCCTCACCGCCGGCTTCGCGCCCGCCGCGCTGCTGCCCCATGTCACGGTCTTCGTACTCGCGATCGTCATCGGCTACTACGTCATCGGCCATGTGCACCACGCGCTGCACACCCCCCTCATGTCGGTGACGAACGCGATCTCCGGGATCATCGTCGTGGGCGCGCTGCTCCAGATCGGGCACGCGAACACGGCGGTCACGGTGCTGTCCTCCGTGGCGATCATGCTGGCCGGTATCAACGTCTTCGGCGGCTTCGCGGTGACCCGCCGCATGCTCGCGATGTTCAACAGGAGCTGACATGTCTGCGACCACCGCCGCCCAGGCGGCCTACCTTGTTGCCGCGTTGCTCTTCATCCTCGCGCTGGCCGGGCTGTCCAAGCACGAGACGGCCCGCCTCGGCAATTCCTTCGGCATGCTCGGCATGGGAGTCGCCCTCGCCGCGACGGCCGTGCTCGCGATCGACGGGGACGTCAGCACCGCGGGCATCGTCCTGATGTCCGTCGCGATGCTGATCGGCGCCGCGATCGGCCTGCAGCGTGCCCGGGGCGTGGAGATGACCGGCATGCCCGAACTGATCGCGCTGCTCCACTCCTTCGTCGGGATGGCCGCCGTACTGGTCAGCTGGAACGGCTACCTGGACGTCGAACACGACCCGGACGGCCACGAGGCCGGCGCCCTGGACACGCTCGGCCTGCTGGGCATCCACCATGCCGAGGTGTTCATCGGGCTGTTCATCGGCGCGGTGACCTTCACCGGGTCCGTCGTGGCGTATCTGAAGCTCGCGGCGAAGATCGACTCGAAGCCGCTGGTGCTGCCGGGCAAGAACGCGCTGAACCTTGGCTCCCTCGGCCTGTTCGTCGCCCTGACCGTGTGGTTCGTGATCACGCCGGACCTCTGGCTGCTGGTCACCGTGACGGTCCTCGCGCTCGCCCTCGGCTGGCACCTGGTCGCCTCGATCGGCGGCGGTGACATGCCGGTCGTGGTCTCGATGCTCAACAGCTACTCCGGCTGGGCCGCGGCGGCGTCGGGCTTCCTGCTCGGCAACGACCTGCTGATCGTCACCGGCGCGCTGGTCGGCTCTTCCGGTGCCTACCTGAGCTACATCATGTGCAAGGCGATGAACCGCTCCTTCTTCGCGGTCATCGCCGGCGGCTTCGGCATCGAGGCGGCCTCGGGGCAGGACACCGACTACGGCGAGCACACGGAGATCACCCCGGAGAGCGCCGCCGAACTGCTCGGCTCGGCGCGCTCCGTGGTCATCACGCCCGGGTACGGCATGGCGGTCGCCCAGGCCCAGTACCCGGTCGCCGAGCTCACCTCGAAGCTGCGTGCCAAGGGCGTCGACGTGCGCTTCGGCATCCACCCGGTCGCGGGCCGGCTGCCCGGTCACATGAACGTGCTCCTCGCCGAGGCCAAGGTGCCCTACGACATCGTCCTGGAGATGGACGAGATCAACGGGGACTTCGCCGCGACCGATGTCGTCCTGGTGATCGGAGCCAACGACACGGTCAACCCGGCGGGTGCGGAGGACCCCGGCAGCCCGATCGCCGGCATGCCGGTCCTCAGCGTCTGGGAGGCCGGGAAGGTCATCGTGTTCAAGCGCTCGATGGCCTCCGGGTACGCCGGTGTCCAGAATCCGCTGTTCTTCAAGGAGAACACCTCGATGCTCTTCGGCGACGCCAAGGCCCGGGTCGAGGACATAGTCGGCGCGCTCTGAGGCGCTCAAGCCTCTCCGAGAGGTGAGCGGCAGAGCCCGGGGCGAAAGCCCGCCGGTCCGGCGCGGTGTGAGACACGCGAGGGACCGGCGGGCGCTCCGCTCATCAGCGCGGGGCGGCGAGCCGTCCGCGCGTCACGAGTCGCGTTCCCGGCCGACGGAGGCGAGGTACGCGCGCCAGCCGCCGTATCCGGTGATGTCGCGCGCGTCCCCGACGGCCTCCGGCTCGCAGAGGAAGCCGGGCGCCGACGTGCCGTCGGCGAGGGCGACCCGGCCGATCGCCATCGGCTGGGGGAGCGAGGCGACCAGCGCGCCCAGTCCGGCGGCCGGCAGTTCCCAGACCTCCGCCTCGACCCGAGCCCCCGAGCCGTCCGCCACCCGGACCAGGCCCGGCTTCGGCGGATCGGTGGACAGTGCGTGGAGCCGGTACGACGGCGCGGTCGTCGTGGCGGCGACCTGCCGGGCGCCGAGGGCCAGCAGCTGGGGGTTGAGCGGCTGGCCGGTCAGATGCGCCCCCACGACGGCCAGGCGCACCGGCGGGTCCGTGAGCAGCGCGGCGATGCGGGTGAGCCGCGACTCGGTGTGCGCCGGGCCGATGAGCATCACCCCGAAGGGCAGACCGCGCACCGTACCCGCGGGGACCGCGACCGCGGCGAGCCCGAAGAGGTTCGTCGAGTTGGTGAAGCGGCCCAACCGGGCGTTGGTGCCGAGAGGATCCGCGGCTACTTCCGCGAGCGTGGGGTGGCCCGGCGTCGTGGGCAGGAGCAGGGCGTCCGCATCGCCGAGGGCGCCCAGGGCGCGGGTCCGGAGGGACGCCAGGCGGGCGCGGTCGGAGTAGACGCGGTGGGCCGCCACGTCACGGGCCCCGGAGATGATCGCCGCGACCGTCGGGTCGAGATCCGGGTGCCCCTCGTCGACGAACGCGCCCACCGCCGTGTAGCGCTCCGCGACGAACGCGCCCTCGTAGAGCATGGCCGCGGCCTCGGTGAACGGCGTGAGGTCGAGCGGACTCAGCCGGGCGCCCCCGGCAGCCAGGAGGGCGGCCGCGTCGTCGTACGCGTCGCCCACACCGGGGTCCAGCTCGCCGAGCTGTCCCCTCCCGGGGACGGCGACCCGCCAGGGGCCGGGGGCACGCTCGGGCGGGTGGCTCACCCCGGTCGTCATGTGGGCGAGTGCCGTCTCGGCCTCCGTCAGGGTACGGGCGAAGACGGTGACGCAGTCCAGGCTCGCGCAGGCCGGGACGACGCCCTCGGTGGACACGGTGCCGTAGGTCGGCTTGAGGCCGACGATCCCGTTGAGGGCGGCGGGCACCCTCCCCGACCCCGCCGTGTCCGTGCCGAGCGCGAAGTCGGCCATCCCGAGCGCGACGGCCACGGCGGACCCGGAACTGGAACCGCCACTGATCCGGTCGGGGTCGACGGCGTTGCGCACCGCTCCGTACGGTGAGCGGGTTCCGACCAGGCCGGTCGCGAACTGGTCCATGTTCGTCGTCCCGATGACCACCGCGCCCGCCGCGCGCAGGCGCGCCACCACCGGCGCGTCACGGTCGGGGAGACGGGCGTACGACGGGCAGCCGGCGGTGGTCGGCAACCCGGCCACATCGATGTTGCCCTTGACGGCGAGGAGACGTCCCGCGAGCGGCAGTCCCGGATCGACCGCGGCCACCTCCGCCTCCACCTCGTCACGGGGCCGCAGATGGATCCAGATCTCCGGACGGCCGGCGGCGGAGATGCGGTCGTAGACGGTGCGGACATGATGCATGCGCGAGTCCTTCGGGGTGTCATCGGCCGGGGCTACGGGCGCCGTGCCGGTTCCGGCGGTCACGGTGCGATCACCAGCAGTGGGGTGCCGGCCTCCACCTGGGCGCCCGGCTTGGTGAGGACGCGGGTCACCGTCCCCGAGGCCGGAGCGTGCACAGGGGACTCCATCTTCATCGCCTCGAGCGCGATCAGCAGCTGACCCGCCGTGACCCGTTCCCCCTCCGACACGGACAACTGCCAGACCGATGCCGCGAATTCGGCCTCCACGAGACGGCTTCCCTCCGGTATCTCGATCTCGGACGGTGCGGCGGGCTCGGCGACGGCCGCCGCACGCGCGAACTCGCCCGCGGCTTCCCAGGCGTCACGCTCCGCGCCGAACGCCCGTGCCTGCTGAGCGCGGAAGGCGGCGATCGAGTCGGCGTTCTCGGCCAGGAAGCGTTCGTGGTCGGCGAGAGCGAAGGTGCCCTCCTCGATCCGGGGGGACCAGCGCCCCGCGGCCATGTCGGCCCGGAGTTCGAGGAGTTCGCCGGCCTCGACGGGATACCACCTGATGCGGTCGAAGAACCGCAGCAGCCACGGGGTGCGCTGCCAGCGCGCCCAGACCTGTGTGGTCCGGCCCACGAACTGGTAGCCGCCCGGACCCTCCATGCCGTAGACGCAGAGATAGGCGCCGCCGATACCGACGGAGTTCTCCGCAGTCCAGGTGCGGGCCGGGTTGTACTTCGTGGTGACCAGACGATGACGCGGGTCGAGCGGGGTCGCGACCGGGGCGCCGAGGTAGACGTCACCCAGCCCCATCACCAGGTACTCGGCGTCGAAGACCGTGCGGTAGATGTCCTCCGGGCTGTCCAGTCCGTTCACCCGGCGGATGAACTCGATGTTCCACGGACACCAGGGGGCGTCGTCCCTGACCCCCGCCATGTAGCGGGCGATTGCCTCGCGGGTGGCCGGGTCGTCCCAGGAGAGCGGGAGGTGGACCGTGCGCGACGGGACGGTCAACTCGCCGGTCGGCGGGATGGCGGCCTGCAACTTACGTACCTGGGAGAGGAGTTCGATGGCCGGAAGCAGGTCGGGGGAGAACTGGATCTGGAGCGAGCGGATCCCCGGCGTCAGGTCGGTGATGCCCTGTGGCCCCGACTCGCCCAGTGACTCGGCGAGGGCGTGGACCCGCATGCGCAGCGCCAGGTCCAGTTGCATCGGACCGAACTCGACGAGCAGGTTGTCGTCACCGCTGCGGCGGTACGTCACATCACCGTCACGGGCCAGGACACCCCCGTCGGCCACAGGGGGCCGGTCCGCGACGGGAGGAGCGGCGGGAGTCCTGCGGAGTGCGGCCGCCGCCTGGGTCGTGACGGGCACGAAGTGGACGGTGTCGCCGGGGCGCACCTGTCCCAGCTTCCACCGCTGACCGCGCACGATCGTCGCCGGGCAGACGAACCCTCCGAGCGACGGCCCGTCAGGACCGAGCAGGACGGGCATGTCACCGGTGTAGTCGACCGCGCCCACCGAGTAGGGCGTGTCGTGGATGTTCGAGGGGTGCAGGCCCGCTTCCCCGCCGTCCGTCCGCGCCCAGCGGGGTTTGGGGCCCACCAGGCGGACCCCGGTGCGGGCGGAGTTGAAGTGGACCTTCCAGTCGGCGGCGTAGAAGTCGAGGATGTCGTCCTCGGTGAAGAACTCCGGCGCGGCGTGCGGGCCTTCGACCGCGGCGATCTCCCACACTGCTCCGATGGAGGGCCGTTCCGAGAGCGGGACGGGACCCACGCCGTCGCGGGCCTCGCCGCCGTGCAGCACGTCGCCCGTTCGCAGCGCCCGGCCGCCGTGACCTCCGAACCTGCCGAGCGCGAACGTCGAGGCGCTGCCCAGGAAGGAAGGTACGTCGAGCCCGCCCGCGAACAGGACGTAGGTACGCAGCCCGGGTCCGTCGGGCTTGCCCACGGCGAGCGACGACCCCGCCGGCACGGTGACGGGCTCCCACTGGGCCACGGCCGTCCCGTCCACGCTCACCGCGACGGGTGCGCCCGTGACGCACACGGTGGTCGCGTGGCTGAAGCGCAGCGTCGGTCCCTGGAGGGTGCATTCGAGTCCCGGTGCCCCCTCGTCGTTGCCCAGGGCGCGGTTGCCGAGCCGGAACGACAGGTCGTCCATGGGGCCCGACGGCGGCACGCCGACCTGCCAGTGCCCCAGCCGCCCCGGCCAGTCCTGCACGGTGGTGAGGGTGCCGCCGGAAGTGACCTCGACGCGTGGGGTGGGGTCGGTGACACCGGCGAGGGTCGCGGTGGAGTGGGTCGCCTCGCGGACGCCCGGGGTTCCCAGCGCGGCGCGTACGAGTCCGAGGTTGGTCTCTATGCCGTCGACACGGGTCCTGGCCAGCGCCTCGTCGAGCCGCGCCAGCGCCTGAGCGCGGTCCGGGCCGTGAGCGATGATCTTCGCCAGCATCGGGTCGTACGACGTGGTGACCTCGGTACCGGTCTCGACCCAGGCGTCGACCCTGACCCCCGGCCCCTCCGGGAAGCGCACACGGGTGAGGAGCCCGGCGCTCGGACGGTGGTCGCGCGAGGGGTCCTCGGCGTAGACGCGCGCCTCGACGGCGTGCCCGGTGGCGCGCCCGGGTTCCCTGACGACGTCCCGCTCGCCGCGAGCCAGGCGGATCATCCACTCGACCAGGTCGACGCCGTAGATCTCCTCGGTGACCGGGTGCTCCACCTGGAGCCGGGTGTTGACCTCCAGGAAGTACGCCTCCTCGCGGGCTGCGTCGTAGACGAACTCGACGGTTCCGGCCGAGCGGTAGCCGACGCTCGCGCACAGCTCCCGAGCGGCGTCGGCGAGCCGGAGGCGTACGGCGTCCGGCAGCCCCGGTGCCGGGGCCTCCTCCAGCACCTTCTGGTTGCGCCGCTGGAGGGAGCAGTCACGGTCGCCGAAGGTGACCACGCGGCCCGTCCCGTCGCCGAAGACCTGGACCTCCACGTGGCGGGCACGCTCGACGAGCCGTTCCAGGAAGACACCGGCCGAGGAGAAGGACGCGGCGGCCACCCGCTGCACCCGTTCCCAGGCGTCGGCGAGCGAGGCGGCGTCGTGGCAGGCGCTCATGCCGATGCCGCCCCCGCCCCCGGTCGCCTTGAGCATCACCGGGTAGCCGATGCGGTCGGCCTCCGTACGCGCCTCGTCTAGATCCGCGAGCAGGCCGGTGCCGGGAGCCAGGGGGACTCCCGCCGCCTCCGCCGCGGCGCGGGCGGTGTGCTTGGCACCGAAGAGCTCCAGCTGTCCGGCGGTCGGGCCCACGAACACGATCCCGGCCTCCGCGCAGCGGCGGGCGAAGTCCGCGTCCTCGGACAGGAAGCCGTACCCGGGGTGGACGGCCCCCGCACCGCTCTCCTTCGCGGCCGCGAGGACCAGCCCGGCGTCGAGGTAGGACTCCTTGGCGGGCGCCGGGCCGAGGCGGACCGCGTGGTCCGCGAGGCGTACGTGCGGCGCGGAGCGGTCCGGGTCCGAGAAGACCGCGACCGTGCGCAGGCCGAGGCGCTTGGCCGTCCGGATGATCCGGCAGGCGATCTCGCCGCGGTTGGCGATCAGCAGGGTGTCGAAGGCGAACGGGCCGGCCGGGCCGCCGGGAGCCGGCAGGGCGTCGGTGGTCATGCGGGCGTCTCCAGGGTCATCCGTACGGCGGTCGGCTCGAAGCCGTTGCAGGGGTTGTTGATCTGCGGGCAGTTGGAGACGAGGACGAGTACGTCTGTCTCGGCGCGGAGTACGACCTTCAGCCCGGGCGCGGAGATCCCGTCGACGATGCCGAGGGTCCCGTCCTTCTCGACCGGCACGTTCATGTACCAGTTGATGTTGGACACCAGATCGCGTTTGCCCAGGCCGTGCTTGGCCCCCTCGGCGAGGAAGTTGTCCACGCAGGCGTGCTGGCCGTAGGTGTGGTGCCCGTACCGCAGGGTGTTGGATTCCTTGGAGCAGGCTCCCCCGACCGTGTCGTGCCGGCCGCAGGTGTCCTCCAGCACGGTCATCAGCGGGGTGTGCTCGCCGGAGAGCAGGACGCTTCCCGTCGTCAGGAAGAGCGAGCCCTGCGCCTGCAGGGTGTCGGGGGCGCTGTAGCGGACGGCCGTGTCGTGGGCGTCGTAGACGAGGAAGTCGACCGCCTGGTTGCCGTGCAGGTCGGTGATGGTCAGGAGCTCACCCGCGCGGACCACGGCGGACCAGGCCGCACGTGCCGGGACGGTCGTGGTGGAGATGTTCTCGGTGCGGCTCATGCGATCCCCCGGGAGGCAAGGAAGTCGGTGGTGTTGGCGTAAGCGCGCCGCCCCTCGGGGGAGGCGTCCCACAGCGGGTCACCGGGCCGAGTGGGCCCGGACCGCCACGCGAGCACCTCCAACGGGGTGGATACGTAGGCGGGGCGGGGGTCCAGCGGGTGCGGGACGTTCGCGATCAGGACGGTCAGGTCCTGCTCGGCGCGCAGGGTGACGGAGGCGCCGGCCCCGGCCGTGCCCGTGAAGTCCAGGGCACCGTCCTCGCGGACCTCCACGCCCTGGAAGAACGAGAGCGACGGGGGCAGATCGCGCGGCTCCAGGCCGTTCTTGAGGGCGGCGAGCTTCAGGAGCTCGCGCCCCGCGGGGGAGTCGGACTCGGGCTCCCCGGCCCCGTACCGCCGCCGGTTGCGCGCGAGCGCCGAGGTGCCGCACAGCGTGTCGTGCCGGCCCGAGGTGTCGGCGACCAGGGTCGCGAGGACACGTCCCTGGTCGGAGAGGAGCTGGGCGCCCTCGCGGAGGTAGGCGTTCCAGCGGACCTTGACCGTGTCCGCGGTGTTGAGGCGCTCCCACGGGCGGCCGTCGGCGTACAGGAGCAGGTGGGCGCAGGCGTCACCGCGCAGGTCGGTGAGGCGCATTTCGGTACCCCGGGCGAGGACACGATGGGTGTAGTTCCCGCCGCCGACGACCTCGGCCCACACCACCTGGCCGGGGGCCTCCTCCGGCCAGGTGGAGGCGGGCACCGTGGGCATCGCCTCCACCCGGGCGCCCTCCTGGGCGCGGGCGTGGTCCCTGGCTCCGTACGTGGTCGCTGTCGCCATGGCGGCGTCCCTCCGGCTCGGTGGCGCTGCGGTCGTTCCGCCGGACGCGGGAGCGGCCCGTCGGCGAGGACCTTTTCTGTCGTGCGACAGAAATTAGGAAGCGGGCGCTTCCGCGCCGTTGCCCTGCCGTTGCGCGCGAGTTACGAAGTGCTCACCCCCGTGGTGCCGGAGTGGCGTGTGCGACGATCTCGGTCATGACGAGCACAGGACGCCGGGTCGGCCGGCCGCGCGCCGAGGAACGGCCGGACAGCGGGCTCACCCCGCGCGAGGAACTCCTCGCGGCAGCCGCGGAGTTGTTCACGACCCGCGGCTACGGCGCCACCACCACCAGGGCGGTGGCCGAGCGTGCGGGCATGCGGCAGGCGTCGATGTACCACTACGTCGGCGGCAAGGAGCAGCTCCTGTGCGAGCTCCTGGAATCCACCGTCACCCCGTCCCTCACCTTCGCCCGCGCCCTGCTCGCGGAGGAGGGCGCACCGGCGGCCGAGCGGCTGTGGCGGCTGTGCCGCTCCGACGTCACGCTCCTGTGCGGTGGACCCCACAACCTCGGGGCCCTTTATCTGCTCCCCGAGGTGCAGGGCGAGCGGTTCGCCGGGTTCCACCAGGTGCGCGCCGAACTCAAGTCCGCGTACGCCCTGCTCGTCGCCGCCACCGAGGAGGGCAAGGCGCTCGACGGTGCGGAACTGGCGCTCCGCACGGATCTTGTCTTCGGTCTGATCGAGGGCGTCATCCTGATCCACCGGACCGACCCGCACCGGCCCGCCGATGCCTTCGCGGAGGCGACGGCGGACGCCGCGCTGCGCGTCGCCGGCTGCGCGCGGTGACACCCTCCTCCCGCCGACGCGCCCCGCGCGGCGACACGGCCCGCCGTCCGTCCTGACCCGTCGTCCGCCCTGACCCGGTGGCCGTACCTCCGGGATCAGCCCGGCATCTCGGTCCCGGACCCGGCCCGGGTACGCCGGCGGAGTGAGACCCGGAAGCGGTAGGCGGCGCCCAGCACCACCGAAGCGCCCACGAACAGTACGGCGAACCACTGGAAGTACCAGTGGCCGCCCTCGGGGTCGTAGACGGAAGTCCGGGGCCAGGCGAGGTTCACCGTCATGAACAGGCCGAACAGTACGGCGCCCGCGTTGACGGCGACTCCCCAGCGTCCCAGGGAGAACAGCGGGCGGCCGGTCTCGTCGACGCCGTCGCCCCGCGTGGAGAAACCGCCCCGCAGCCGGCGCAGGAGGAGCGGGCCGGTCACCATCGAGTAGGCCAGGTACAGCATCACGATGCAGGTCGACCCGATGGCCAGGAATGCCTGCGGCGAGCCGAAGTTGAGCAGCAGCAACGCCGCTGCCAGCGCGCCCACGACCACCGTCGGGAAGACCGGCATACCGGTGCGCGGGCTGACCCGGGACAGCTTCCGCGAGAAGGGAAGGCTCCCGTCCCGGGCCATCGAGAAGAGCATCCGGGAAGCGGACGTCTGGATGGCGAGGGTGGCCACGGCGATGGCGACGACGACGTCCGCCAGCAGGATCCGGCCGACGCCGTCCCCGAGGCTGCTGGTCAGGACGTAACTCAGCCCGTCGGTCGCGAGATGGCCGTCCGTGAGATTCGGGGCGGCGAGGAGCCCGGAGAGGACGAGCAGGCCGCCCAGGACGCCGGCGCCGGCGAGGGCGGTGAGGATCGTGCGAGGCGCGGTGCGCCGCGGGTTGTGGGTCTCCTCGCTCAGCTCGCCCGCGCTGTCGAAGCCGATCATGACGTAGGCGGCGGTGAACGAGCCGACCAGCAGTGCCCCGAGCACACCGTCACCCGAGCCCTCGGCGGTGTGGAAGGTGATGCCCGGTGTGCGCTCCGAGTGGTTGAGGAGCAGGACCACGATGAGGACCGCCCCGATGATCTCCGCCGTGACCCCGACCCGGTTGACGACCGACATGACGCGGTTGTCCACGACGTTCACCGCGGTGGTGAGGGCCAGCAGGATGACGCCGAGGACCGCCGCGTTGGCCGCGCCGGTCGGTGAGAGCGGTGCGGGATCCCCGCCGACCAGCTGGAAGCCGGACCAGAGGGGCGGCATCACCATCTGGAGCGCGAGCGCCGCCGCGCCGACCACCACGATCTGGCCCAGCACCATGATCCAGCCGGCGAACCAGCCGAAGGACGGGGTGGAGAGCCGACTGGACCACTGGTAGACGGCGCCCGATATCGGGTAGCGGGCCGCGAGCTCGGCGAAGCACGCGGCGACCAGGAGCTGACCGGCCAGAACGGCGGGCCAGGCCCAGAAGAAGACCGGACCGCCGAAGGAGTATCCGATCCCGAAGAACTGGAAGACCGTGGTCAGCACGGAGATGAAGGAGAACCCCGCGGCGAACGACGCGTACCCGCCGAGGCTGCGGTGGAGTTCCTGGCGGTATCCGAACGCCTCGAGTGAGCCGCCGGCGGGGGGTCCGTCGGCCGCGGAGTGCTCGGGGAGTACGTCTGTGCCGGTGAGGGACATGGGTGGCACCTGCTTTCTGCTGTCACGGGGCGGCGTGGTGGAGGTGCTGTTCGTTCGCATGCGTCGGGGAGGTGCCGGGAGTGGCGGCCGGTCCTGCCGCGCGGAAGTGCCGGGAGTGGCGGCCGGTCCTGCCGCGCGGAGGTTGCTCGGGCGCGTCCGCCCGAGCTAGTTCCTGTCGAGCGACAGAAAATAGGGAGGGCCTGTTTCCATGCGATGTCGTGCCGGTCACCGGCGCGGACCCAAGTGCTCACATCCGCCCGCCGAGCGACGGCCGAACGGGTGGTGGGCCCGTCAGGGCGTCAAGGGGCCGTGCGCCGCGGCGCCGGTGCACCGTCGCGGCACGCGCGGGTGCCTCGTTCGCCGTTCGGCTCCGGGGCGGCGCTCCGCGCGGCTTGATCGCCCCGGCGTGGGGTAGCGGACTGACATGCCTACTGACACACCCCCTGCCGCGAGCGGCTATGTGCAGCCCGAAGTCGACGTACGGTCACTGACCGAGTTGCTCGACGGTGAGTACGCGGAGATCCGCGACCTCGTCCGCAGCAACCTCACGGCCTACGCCTCCGTCCTCGACGAGGCCGACGATCTCGGCGTCGACGCCTACCGGGAGCGGGTGCGCGAACTGGTGGTCGAGATGGCCGCCACCGGCCAGACCGGCATGGGGTTCCCCCGTGAGTACGGCGGAGGCGGCGACGTCGGCGCGTCGATCGCGGCGTTCGAGACGCTGGCCTTCGGCGATCTGTCCGTGCTGGTGAAGGTCGGGGTGCAGTTCGGGCTCTTCGGCGGCGCCATCCTCCATCTCGGCACCGAACGCCACCATGAGGCCTACCTCCCCGACCTGATCACCGGTCAGCTGATGGGCTGCTTCGCGATGACGGAGACCGGGCACGGCTCCAACGTCCAGGCGCTCGGCACGGTGGCGGAGTACGACGCCGCCGCCCGGGAGTTCGTCATCACCACCCATGGCGACCAGGCACGCAAGGACTACATCGGCAACGCCGCCCGCCACGGGGAACTGGCCGTCGTGTTCGCCCAGTTGAAGGTCGGCGGCACCACCGAGGGGGTACACGCCTTCGTGGTCCCGATCCGGGTCGGCGGCGAGGTCGCCCACGGGGTCCACATCGAGGACGACGGCCGCAAGATGGGTCTCAACGGTGTGGACAACGGCCGCATCCGGTTCGACGGGGTACGCGTTCCACGCGAGGCGCTCCTCAACCGCTTCGCGGACGTCACGCCCGAGGGTGTCTACGAGAGCCCCATCGACAACCCCGACCGGCGCTTCTTCACCATGCTCGGCACGCTGGTCCAGGGCCGGGTGAGCGTCGGTGGCGCGGGCGTCAACGCCGCGAAGGTCGCACTGGCGATCGCCGTCAAGTACTCCGTGCGGCGGCGCCAGTTCGAGGCTGCGTCGGACACCGAGGAGCAGTTGCTCCTCGACTACGGGCTGCACCAGCGGCGCTTGCTGCCGCTCCTCGCGCGCACCTACGCACTCCACTTCGCCCAGGACGTCGTCCGCACCCAACTGCACGAGGTCTTCTCCGGAGTCACGGACGACCCGCAGGCGCGCCGTCTCCTGGAGGCCCGTGCCGCCGGCACCAAGGCCCTCGGCACCTGGCACGCCACCCGGACCGTCCAGGAGTGCCGCGAGGCGTGCGGGGGAGCCGGGTACCTCGCGGTCAACCGGTTCGCGGCGCTCAAGGCCGACAGCGACATCTTCACCACCTTCGAGGGCGACAACCACGTGCTGCTGCAGCTCGTCGCCAAGGGGCTGCTGACCCACTACGCCGGGGAGTTCGAGGACCTGGACCAGCTCGGCATGGTCCGCTACGTCACCGGCCTGGCGGTCGAGACGGTCATCGAGAAGACCTCCGCCCACAAGCTGCTCGAGCGGGTGCGTGACCTGCTGCCCGGTGGCGACGAGTGGGACCAGGAGGCCGGACTGCTCGACTCGGAGTACCACCTCGCCATGCTGCGTTACCGCGAGGAGCACATGCTGGCCGGTGTGGCCCGTCGCCTCAAGCGCGGCATCGACCAGAAACGCAACCCCGGCGTCGTCTTCTCGCAGGTGCAGGACCACGTCATCGCGGTCGCCCACGCCCACGTCGAACGGTTGGTACTGGAGGCGTTCGTCGCCAGGACGAAGGCGCTGCCCGAGGGCGGCAACAGGATCGCGGTGGGCCTGCTGTGCGACCTGTTCGCCCTGTCGACGATCGAGGCGGACCGCGCCTGGTTCATGGAGCACGGGCGGCTGACGGTCCAGCGTTCCAAGGCGATCAGCCGGGAGGTGAACGACCTCTGCCGCAAGGTCCGGCCCCTCGCGGAGGACCTGGTCGATGCCTGGGGCATCCCGACCGAGATGCTGCGCGCACCGGATCTCGTGGGCTAGATGTTCTGACCATGAGGGAACGGACCCCGCGCGCTGACTGCCCACTGCGACGGCGGCATGCGCGCGGGTTCCCTGTGTCCTCCTCCAGGCACTTCGAACCCGCCGGGTCGCACACAGAACCAGAGATCCCCATGCCCCACCGCAACGCACCTCTGACAGAAACCGGCCGCCTCCGCCTGGCCCTCTGCGTCGTACACGACGGCTGGCCTCTGCGACGGGCAGCCGAACGCTTCCAGGTCTCGGCCACCACCGCCAAGCGGTGGGCTGACCGCTACCGCGAGCAAGGCGAAGCCGGCACGCACGATCGGTCGTGCCGTATCGCAACCGCGCCGCACCCCGACCCGTTTCGAAAGGAGGATCATCAAGGTGCGGGTCCTGCGCCGCTGGGGCCCGCTCGGATCGGCTACCTGCTGGGAGTCAATCCCGCCACTGTCCATCGCATGCTCGCCCGCTACCGACTGGCCCGTCTGGCGCACCTAAGGGCTTTCCCGAAAGCCGTGCTTCGGCCGGCGGTGACAGGGCACAGGTGGACAAGTCGGTGGCAGGCTGACCGTCGGTAAGAGACGATCACGACGTGCACGGCGCTGCTCTTGTCGGATGCGCCCCAACTCGTCGAGCAGTGTGGTGCCGTGCTGACGTCGGATCGATGCTTGGCCTGGCGCTTCCACGCCGGGTCGGAGAGGACGCGTGTGTCACTCGCTCTGGAAGATCATTTGGCCATCACCGAACTGATCTCGCTGCATGGTCATCTTGTTGACGACGGAAGCCTTGACCGGTTAGAGGAGTTGTTCATCGCCGATGTGGTCTACGACCTCACCGACTTCGGCCAGGAGCCGCTGCGGGGGGTGGCGGCCATCCGAGAAGCTGCATGGGCGCTGGGAGCGGCCAACCCTGTCGCGCATCACGTCACCAACGTCGTCCTCACCGCGTCGGCGGACGGCCAGGTTCGTGTCCGTTCCAAAGGGCTGGGCATCAAGGCCGACGGCTCCTGCGGTTCCGTCTCCTACGACGACACCGTCGTGCGCACCGCTGACGGCTGGCGGATCAGCCACCGCAAACTCTCGCCATGCCGAACTCCCTTGGGTGGGATGACAAAGCCCGGCTGACCAGGCACATTGAACCGTTCCGGGTTCGGTAGGGACTCGATCATTTGAGAGGATCGAGCATGGCATGGCCTTCCCCTTACCCTTTTGAGCTGCGCAAGCGCGCGGTTCGCATGGTCGCCGAGGTGCGGCCGGAGTACGACACCGAGTGGTCCGCGATGAAGGCGGTCGTGGCCAAGCTGGGGATCGGGACGACCGAGACGCTGCGCAAGTGGGTCCGCCAGGACCAGATCTGGTTCGTCGGCCCCTGCGTGACTGGTCGGGGACCTGGCAGGGGCGGAGTGGCGACCTCCGCAGCCGCTTCCGCCCCGTGGCGACAACCACCCCGGGCGGTGGTGCGATCACCGTCAGGTGGCCAACGTCATCCCGCACCGGGCACCATCCGACGCGGGGCCGTGTCTGCCGTTCCCGCCCTGAGCTCAGGGGAGACGGGAGCATGGAAGCCACCCGAAGGCCCGGCCCGGCCGCCGTCACCACTCATCGGGGTGACGGCGGCCGGCCCGGGCCTCTCGCGCGCGGGATCGGCTCGTCAGCCGGCCACCAGGAGCCCCAGGACCATCCCTCCGACCAGGCCCACGGCGCTGACCACGATGGCCGGCACGGCGAGGCGCTCGTGGCGGACCGTCTTCGCGACGATGCCCAGCACCAGCCCGATGACACCGAACACGATCGGCACGATGATGAGCGCGATCACTCCCATGACCATGGCGACGATACTCATGGCGTTGCCGGTCGCCGTCTGCTGAGGTGTGCCGTGCGGCGGCTGCCCGGCGGGTTGGTTTCCGTACGGCGAAGTCATCTGCCACTCCTTCACGATCGCCCTGAGGCCTGATCCGGATAGTGACCGGCCGACATGACGCGTACCCCGAAGTTCCCTTCTGATACGGCCACTTGAAGCGCGGATGGCACTCCGGTGGGCGAACAGGGGGCGGTTTGGTTCCCCGCCCGGTGTCTCCTGTTCGGTCAACGCGAACCGCAGCGCGTCGGGGTCTGCCGGGGTCGTGAGGGGTGACACGGAGAGTTCCCCGGATCTTCACGGCGGACCGGAAAATGCTTCCGAGGTTGTCGGAGGGCTGATCTACAGTCATGCCAGCCAGATCCAACCGCGTTGACTCGCCCGGGTCTGGGACCGGGCAGTAGCCGGTCAGGAAATCGAGGAACTGGGCTCCCGCCCGGCCGAACTGACCGCCGCCTGGGACATCGAGCGCACCGATGGCGGCGTGGTGCCGGAACGGAACGGTGGGGCACCGCTCTCCGTGCACGGCGGTGCCGGTTTCTACACCCCTGACATCGAGGCCTGCCTCGAGGACCCCGAGTGCGTGGACTTCCCGGCGAGCGCCCTGGACGGCGACGACCACCTCGAACTCGACGGTTCGGACGGCTACGCCGCCACCGCCGGTCCCGTCGCCGACACCTCGAACAGCTTCAGCGTGGGCATGAGAGTCCGGTTCGCCGCCACGGCTCCCGACCGGGCGATGACCGTGCTGTCGATGGGGGACTCCGACCGCGACGCCTTCAAGGTCCGCTACGACCCGGTCGGCTCGCAATGGCAACTGGTCGTCACCGACAGCGGCGACCCGAGTGCCACGGAGACCGTGGTCGCCGGCTCGGGTGTTCCTTCGCCGGATGCCGATGAGGTCGTCGTCGTCCACGACGACTCCGAAGGGCGCATCACCCTGTACGTCGGGGGTGAGGAGGTCGCATCCGCGGAGTTCGATGCCGCGTGGAACGCGCCCGGTCCGCTGCAGATCGGCCGTGGACACACTGCCGCAGGTGACTGGGGCGAGTACTGCCGCGGCGGGGCCGACACCGTTCGGGTCTTCGACGGCGCCCTCACCGCGTCCGAGGCGCGGTCGTACGCCTACCTCTGCTGAGTCCGGAGCCGCTGCGGAGACCGGACCGTCCTCGTGCCCTTTCGATGCAGGGCGCGAGGGCGGCCCGGGCTCCCCGGAAGGGCACACCGTCCTCCATGCGAGAGAAGGCGTCTCGCTGGGTGAGACAAAGGTTTGACATTAGGTGCACTTATGTTCAATAAAGGTGATGCTTTGGCCACTCATTCACACCCTGTCACCGCAGGCTGTGAGGGCGGCCGCCCTCACTAGACGAATGAGTACCGCCGTGTCCCATGCCTCCCCCGACAGCACATCCGTCGACCCCGCGGAGGAGTGGGATGCCTGGCGGGCCGGGCGCCACCGCGCGCTCACGTCCCCGACCGGCAATCTCGCCCTGATCGAGACCCGCTGGGCCCCGGCGGGCGAGGAGCCCGACGCCGAGGAGGCGCGGGAGGGCCTGCCGGACACGGTGACCGTGACCACACTCCGCCGTACCGACCTCGTGAGCGGCGAGCCGGAGCATGGGCTGCGCTTCTGGGACGCCGAATCACCCGCGATCCGCCACTTCGACCGGGTCGACGTCTTCCCCTACGACCCGGCCTGGGTCATGGAGGCCTCGTACACCCCCGTGCCCGGCGCCCGGAGCGTCGCGTTCGAGCACATCCGGGACAACGGCGGCAGCCGGGACCTGGTCGTCCCCGGTGACATCACGCTCACCGTCGACGGCCGCTCCTACACGCTCAGCGCCTTCGACGACGACGGCACCCTGCTGCTCGTCTTCGGGGACCCGACCAACGGTGACGGCACCTACGGGGCCGGCCGCTTCCTCTTCGTACGGCGCACGGACGACGAGAACCGGGTCGTCCTCGACTTCAACCAGGCCTTCGTGCCTCCCTGCGGGTTCTCCGATCAGTACAACTGTCCGATGCCGCCGCGGCAGAACCGCTTCCACCTGCCCGTCGAGGCCGGCGAGAAGCTTCCTGTCTTCCGCGACGGCTTCGACGCCCAGCACTGATCACCCCGCAGCCTTCCGCACCGAAAGCACCTGGTACATGAGCACCAAGAAGAACGTCCTGTACGCCACCGCCGTCGTCGTCTCCCTGGCGCTGCCCCTCACCGCCTGCGGCGGGTCGGCCGGATCCGGTGCCTCGGGCGGCACCTGGGACAAGGACGCCGTCGTCAACATCGGTTCCCTCTACGAGCCGCAGAACCTGGACAACACCGCGGGCGGCGGCCAGGGCGTCACGGAGGCCCTGAACGGCAACGTCTACGAAGGCCTCTTCCGGCTCACCGACGACGGCAAGGTCGACAAGCTCCTCGCCCAGGACTACGAGACCAGCGCCGACGGCCTCACCTACACCTTCACCCTGCGCGACGGCGTGAAGTTCCACAGCGGCAAGGAACTCACCAGCGAGGACGTCAAGTACAGCCTCGAGAAGGTGACCGCGGACGACTCCCAGTCGGCCCGCAAGAGCAACCTCGAGGTCGTCAAGGACATAGCCACCCCCGACAAGCGGACCGTGAAGATCACGCTGTCCAAGAAGTCGATCTCCTTCGTCTACAACCTCTCCTACGTCTGGATCATCAACTCGCAGGCGCAGAACCTGAAGACGACCGAGGACGGTACGGGACCGTACGCCCTGAACAAGTGGACCCGGGGTTCAGCGCTGAGCCTGAACCGCTTCACGGGCTACTGGGGCGGCGCCGCTGCCAACAAGCAGGTCGTCTTCCACTACTACAAGGACGCCTCGGCACTGAACAACGCCCTGCTGACCAACGCCGTGGACGTGGTCACCAGCGAGCAGTCGCCCGACTCGCTGGAGCAGTTCAAGAGCAACGGCGGCTACAAGGTGAACGACGGGGACTCCACCACCAAGCTGCTGCTGGCGTTCAACGACAAGGCCGAGCCCTTCGACGACGTCAAGGTGCGCCAGGCGGTGTCCGCCGCCATCGACGACAAGAAGCTCCTCGAGTCGGTCTGGGGCGGATACGGCAAGCAGATCGGCTCGATGGTCCCGCCCACCGACCCCTGGTACGAGGACCTCACCGACGTCAACGCCCATGACGTGGCGAAGGCCAGGAAGCTGCTGGCCGAATCCGGTCACGCCAAGGGCTTCAGCTTCACCCTCGACACCCCCAACTACGACCCCCACCCGACCGCCGCGACGTTCATCAAGTCCCAGCTGGCCGAGGTCGGCATCACCGTCAAGATCAACACCATCACCCCTGACGAGTGGTACACGAAGGTCTACAAGAACCACGACTTCACGGCCACCCTCCAGGAGCACGTGAACGACCGTGACCTCGTCTGGTACGGCAGCCCCGACTTCTACTGGGGCTACGACGACCCGCAGGTCACCCGGTGGGTCGAGCAGGCGGAAGAGGCCTCGAGCACCGCCGCCCAGACCGAACTGCTCAAGAAGGTCAACCGGCGTACCGCCGAGGAGGCGGCGAGCGACTGGCTGTACCTCTACCCGCAGATCGTCGTCGCGAGCGACAAGCTCTCCGGCTACCCGGTCAACGGCCTGAACTCGCAGTTCTTCGCCTACGACATCAAGAAGAAGGGCTGATGGCGCGCTACCTGGTGCGCCGGCTCGCGTTCCTCGCGGTGTCGCTGGCGCTGGCGAGCGTGGTGCTGTTCGTGCTGCTCCGCATGCTCCCCGGCGACCCTGCCAACGCGCTCACCTCGGTCGGCGCAAGTCCCGAGCAGATCGCGGCCGCCCGCCACTCCATCGGGTCCGACCGGCCGCTGCCCGAACAGTTCACCCACTGGCTGAGCAGCCTGGCCGGCGGCGACCTCGGCACCTCCTTCGTCAGCTCGCTCCCCGTGGGCCCCGAGGTGACGGCCCGGCTGAACGTCACCGTGCCGCTCACCCTGGCCGCGTTCGTCCTGGCCGTCCTGGTGGCGGTCCCGGCCGGCTTCACGGCGGCCCACAAACGGCACACCTGGTACGGCACGCTCCTCAACGGGGTGTCCCAACTGGGCATCGCCGTACCCGTGTTCTGGCTCGGTATGATCCTCATCGCGGTGTTCGCGCTGAACGCGGGCTGGCTGCCCTCCGGCGGCTTCCCGCAGGACGGCTGGGCCGATCCGGCCGAGGCGGTCCGCTCCCTCGTCCTGCCGGTCGTGACGATCGCCCTGGTAATGAGCGCTTCACTGATCCGCTACGTCCGCTCCGCGACACTCGACGTCCTCGGCAGCGACTACCTGCGGACCGCGCGCGCCCTCGGCTCGACCTTCGGCGGCGCGATGTGGCGTCACGGTCTGCGCAACGCCTCGGTGCCGGTGATCTCCGTCCTCGGCATCGAACTCGCCTCGACCCTGCTCGGCGCCGTCGTCGTGGAGTCGGTGTACGCGCTGCCGGGCCTCGGCTCGCTGCTCGCCACCGGCATCTCCCAGCACGACTACCCCGTCATCCAGGGCGTGCTCTTCGTGTCGACCCTCGCGGTCCTGGTGATCGGCTTCGCGGCCGACCTCGTCCAGCGGATCATCGACCCGCGGCTGCGCGGCAGGCTCTCGGGAGGTACCCGATGACCGGGACCGGCCGGCTGACCCCCGCGAAGGCCCGGCGCCGCCGCTCCGTCACCCTCACCACCGGCTGCGTACTCGCAGGTCTCGTCGTGCTGCTCGCCCTGATCTCGTTCGTCTGGCTGCCGTTCGACGCGGATGACACCTCCGGCGGACGGCTCGCCGGGCCCGGCGGCGGCCACCTCCTCGGCACCGACAAGCTCGGACGCGACCTGTTCACCCAGGTCATGACCGGCTCGCGCATCGCGGTCGAGGCCGGCCTCGGATCGGTCACCGTCGCAGCGGTCATCGGGATCGCCCTGGGCGTGCTCGCCGCCTTCGCGCAGGGGTGGACCGACGACACGCTCTCGGCCTTCCTCGACATCCTGATCGCCTTCCCGACCCTGCTGCTCGCGATGCTGATCGTCGCCGCACGCTCGGCGACCCTGGGCTCCGCCGTCCTGGCCATCGGCCTGGCGCAGAGCGCGGTCGTGGCGCGACTGGTGCGCATCCTCGTCAAGCGGGTGCTGGCGCAGGACTACATCACCGCCGCCCGCATATCCGGGACCTCCTGGCCGCGTACGGTCCTCGCCCACGTGCTGCCCAACATCTGGCCCACGCTGGTGGTCAACCTCGCCCTGCAGTTCGGGCTCGCCGTGCTCGCGGAGGCCGGACTGTCCTACCTCGGGCTGGGAGCCCCGCCGCCCAACGCGTCCTGGGGCCGCATGCTGCAGGAGGCCCAGGCCACCTTCACCACGGCGCCCGCCGGAGCGCTGGCCCCCGGCATCCTGCTCGTCGTCCTGGTCATCGGCGTGAACCTCGTCGCCGACGGACTGCGCGACACCCTTGACCCAGCCACCCGGCGGAGGCGCGCATGACTCTCCTCGACGTACGCGGACTGTCCGTACGGACCGCCGACGGACGGGCTCTGGTCGACGACCTCTCCTTCACGGTCGCCGGCGGTGAACGGCTCGGCCTGATCGGGGAGTCAGGCTCGGGCAAGTCCCTGACGACGCTCGCGGTACTCGGTCTGCTGCCCGACGGCATGACCTCCACGGGCAGTGTGGAGCTCGCCGGAACGCAGACCGTGGGTGCCACCCGCAGGAGCCTCGACGCCGTCCGCGGACGGGACGCGGCCGTCGTCTTCCAGGAGCCGCTGACCGCGCTGGACCCGCTGATGCGGCTCGGCCGGCAGATCGCCGAGCCGCTGGCCCGCCGAACGGGCCTCAAGGGCAGGAACCTGAGGTCGGCAGTGCACGAGGCGCTCGAACAGGTGCGGCTCCCGGAGCCCGCCCGCATCGCCCGTGCCTTCGCGCACGAGATCTCGGGCGGACAGCGGCAGCGCGTCGCGCTCGCGATGGCCCTCGCCTGCGAGCCGAAGCTGCTCATCGCCGACGAACCCACCACCGCGCTGGACGTGTCGGTGCAGGCGGAGATGCTGGAGCTGATCGACGGCCTGGTCCGGGAACGGGAGATGGCCGTGCTGTTCGTCAGCCACGACCTCGCCGTCGTAGCCGAGGTCACCGACCGGGTGCTGGTCATGAAGGACGGCAGGGCCGTCGAGGAGGGCTCGGTGCGCGACATCGTGCGCGCGCCGCGCGAGGAGTACACCAGGGCCCTGGTCGCGAGTGCCCGGAGACTGGAGTCCGCACTGGACCTGAGGAGCGCGCGATGACGCCCGTGCTGGAGCTGAGGGACGCCGCGGTGCGCTACCGGGGGGCCGTCTCCGACGTCGTCTCGGACGTGTCCCTCGCCGTCGAGGCGGGCGAGAGCCTGGCCCTGGTCGGTGAGTCGGGCGCGGGGAAGACGACCCTGCTGAGACTGCTGCTGGGCCTGGTCCGCCCCACCGCCGGGACGGTCGCCTTCGACGGGGCCGGCCTGGACACGCGC
Organism: Streptomyces sp. NPDC059166; assembly: GCF_042755185.1. Taxonomy (NCBI): domain Bacteria; kingdom Bacillati; phylum Actinomycetota; class Actinomycetes; order Kitasatosporales; family Streptomycetaceae; genus Streptomyces; species Streptomyces sp. NPDC059166. The sequence goes on from NZ_JBHZCI010000007.1 coordinate 140,093, forward strand.
GACCGCGAACAGATGCGCCGCTTCCGGCGCGGCGTCCAGTGCGTGTTCCAGGACCCGTACTCCTCGCTCGACCCGAGCCGCAGGATCGGGGCCGTCGTCGCGGAACCCCTGCGCTCGCTCGGCCTCGAATCGCGCTCCGGCGCCGCACCCAGGGTGGCCGCCGCGCTGGAGCGCGTGGGACTGGGGGCGGACGCCGTGGACCGGTATCCCCACGAGTTCTCGGGCGGGCAGCGCCAGCGCATCGCCATCGCCCGTGCCATGGTCTGCGAGCCGCGCGTCATCCTGGCCGACGAGCCGGTCAGTGCACTGGACGTCACCACCCGGGTGAAGGTCGTCGACCTGCTGGCCGAACTGAAGCAGGAGCGGGGACTGACCCTGGTCATGGTCTCCCACGACCTGTCGGTCGTGGCCTCGCTGTGCGAACGGACCGCCGTGCTGGAGCGGGGCCGGATCGTGGAGCAGGGGGCCACCTCGCAGGTGCTCGGCGATCCCGGTCACCCGTACACCCGCCGCCTGATCGAGAGCGTGCCGAGGCTGCCCGTCTGAGGCCGTTGCCCCGCACCCGTGACGGCTGCGGGGCGTGTACGGCGGAAGCCCCTTTACGGGCCTCTATAATTCATATTTAATGCTCCTGTGGGTGCTCTCGGGCACCCACTGTCCGAGTGCCGACCCAGCCGTGGATCCGCAGCCGCCGCACCCTGTCCGCGCGGCCGCCGCCCTCCCGGGTCCGGCACAGGGTGCCGGGGCGGCGGCCGGTCCGTCCGCCCCCGGCTGTTCCGAGGAGAAGCATGAAGATCACCCGCGTCGAGACCTTCGCGGTTCCGCCCCGCTGGCTGTTCTGCCGGGTGGAGACCGACGACGGTGCCGTCGGGTGGGGCGAGCCGGTGGTGGAGGGCCGGGCCGCCACGGTACGCACGGCCGTGCACGAACTCGCCGAAGTCCTCGTCGGGCAGGACCCGCTGCGGATCGAGGACCACTGGCAGACCATGACCAAGGGCTCGTTCTACCGGGGAGGACCGGTCCTCTCCAGTGCGGTCGCCGGGCTCGACCAGGCTCTCTGGGACATCGCCGGCAAGGTGTACGGAGCCCCCGTGCACCAGCTGCTCGGCGGACCCGTGAGGGACCGCGTACGGGCCTACACCTGGGTCGGCGGGGACGAGCCCACGCAGATCGCCGAGGCCGTACGGGAGCAGGTCGAGGCCGGGTTCACCGCCGTGAAGATGAACGCCTCCGGGCGGATGAACCGGCTGGCCACCACCAGGGACATCGACCAGGTTGTCTCCCGCGCCGCCGCCGCCCGGGAGGCACTCGGCGACGACAGGGACTTCGCCGTCGACTTCCACGGCCGGTTCACGACCTCCAACGCGGCCAAGGTCCTCCCGCATCTCGCCCCGTACAACCCCCTGTTCGTCGAGGAGCCCGTACTCCCCGAGCACACCCACAGGCTCAAGGACCTGGTCGCGGGATCCCCCGTGCCGATCGCCACGGGGGAGCGGCTCTACTCGCGCACCGACGTGCTTCCCGCGCTGACGGCGGGGGTGGCGGTCATCCAGCCCGACCTCTCCCACGCCGGAGGCATCTCCGAGGTCCGCCGGATCGCCTCGCTCGCCGAGACCTTCGACGTGCTGCTCGCACCGCACTGCCCGCTCGGGCCCGTCTCGCTCGCCGCGAGCCTCCAGGTCGCCTTCAGCACCCCGAACTTCCTGATCCAGGAACAGAGCATCGGCATCCACTACAACGTCGGAGCCGGCCCGCTGGACTACCTTGCCGATCCCGCCCCGCTCCGATTCCACCAGGGACACTTCCTGCGGAGCACGGCCCCGGGCCTCGGCATCGAGGTGGACGAGCGCGCGGTCCGCGCCGCGGACGGCACCACCGAGGACTGGCACAACCCCGTCTGGCGCCACGCGGACGGCTCCTTCGCCGAATGGTGACCCGGCGCCGGCACCGGCCCTCCCGCACCCGACCCACACGCACGGCAGCGACCTCCAGGACGTGAATCACATGCACCCCCTGTCCCAGCCCGGCAGCGACACCTTCGACGGCGTACTCAGGCGTACCCGGCTGGCCGCCATCGTGAGGGGAACCGACCCCGACGCCGCGCTGCGCACCGTCCTGGCCCTCGCGGAGGAGGGCGTCGCGCTCGTCGAGGTCTCCCTCAACACCGCCGACGCCCTCGGCGTCATACGCCGGGCCGCCGCCGAGGTGGGCCCCGCGACCCTCCTCGGCGCGGGCACCGTGCTGACCGAGGACGACGTCGCCCGCGCCCGGGAGGCCGGGGCGGGCTGGATCGTCACCCCGGCACTCACCGAGTCCGTGACCGCCTCCGTACGGGCGGGGCTGCCGGTGCTGGCCGGAGCCCTCACCCCGACCGAGGCCGTCGGCGCCATCCGCGCGGGCGCCCACGCCGTCAAGCTGTTCCCCGCCTCGCTCGGTGGCCCCGGCTACCTCAAGGCACTGCGCGACCCCTTCCCCGACATGCCCGTCGTGCCCGTCGGAGGCGTCGACCTCGCCGGAGCCGAGCAGTACCTCGCCCACGGCGCCGTGGCGGTGGGCGTCGGATCACCGCTGGTCGGCGACGCGGCCCACGGCGGCGACCTCGCCGCCCTCCGCGCCCGCGCCCGGCGCTTCGTCGCGCTGTGCGCCGACGGCACCCAGGAGCAGGCATGAGCGCCGCACCCGGCGGGACGGCCGTCGACGTGCTGACGTTCGGTGAGACCATGCTCGCCACCCAGCTTCCGGGTCCGCTGACGGTCGGTGCCCAGGCCCGCACCACCCTCGCGGGCGCGGAGTCGAACGTCGCCATCGGCCTCGCCCGGCTGGGGCACCGTGCCGCATGGGCAGGACTGGTCGGGGACGACGAGCCCGGCCGCCTCGTCCTGCGCACGCTGCGCGGGGAGGGCGTCGACATCAGCCGCGCGGCCACCCACGCCACCGCCCCCACCGGCGCGATGATGCGCGAGCAGCGCGTCGCCGACCTCGCGCGGGTCCACTACTGGCGCAGGGACTCCGCGGCCTCGCTCCTCACCGCGGCCGACGTCGAGCCCGCTCTCCACGACGGTGCCCGGGTGCTCCACCTGACCGGCATCACCTGCGCCCTCGGCCCCGGCCCCCTGGAAGCGGTGCGCGAGGCCGCGGCCCATGCCCACGGCCGCGGATGGACCGTGGTGCTCGACGTCAACCACCGGCAGAGGCTGTGGACGGCCCGGGAGGCGGGCCGGGCACTCCGGCCGCTGCTGCCGTACCTCACCGTGCTGATCGCCTCGGACGACGAACTCCCAGTCGTCAGCGACGCGTTCACCACGGCGCCGGGCGGCGAGGAACGAGCCGTCGACACGCTGATCGAGGCCGGAGTGCGCGAGGTGGTCGTCAAACGAGGGGGACAGGGCGCCGCCTTCAGCGACCGGCAGGGCGTGCGGCACGCCGTCCCCGCCCTGCGCGTACCGGTGCGGGACACGGTGGGAGCGGGCGACGCGTTCTGCGCCGGTTACCTCTCCGGTCTGCTCGACGGGCTCCCGCCCGAGGAGCGGCTCGCCCTCGCGAACACCCTCGGCGCCTTCGCCGTGGCCTCGGACGGGGACTGGGAGGGACTGCCGCGCCGCGACGAACTCGGCCTGCTGGCGGCCGCACCCGGCACCACGATCCGCTGACCGGCGAAACCGCGGTCCGGGAGGCGGAGGGCACCGTCGAAGCACCGCTTCTCCACGGTGCTTCAATGGTGCCGCTCCGCGCGGCGGGGCCCCGTGACCCGGGCACGGCGGGCGACGGCGTGGCCAGGACGGGGGGAACGGTCCTGCCCGCACGGTTTCGGCACGAACGAGGAGGAGGGCCATGGCGGCCTACGCCGGCAGAGGTATCCACGGTCAGGTCGTGGAGAAGCTGGGATACCGGATCGTGTCCGGACGGATCTCCCAGGGGGACACCATCGACGTGCGTTCCCTCACCGAGGAACTCGACATCAGCCTCACCGTGATGCGGGAGTCCCTGAAGGTGCTCGCGGGCAAGGGACTCGTCGACTCCCGGCAGAAGCGGGGCACCTACGTCCAGCCCGACCGGGAGTGGAACCTCCTCGACGCCGACGTGATCCGCTGGCGCGTGGCGAGCGGGCAGGGCGCGAAGCTGCTCGGCGATCTCGCCGAGGTCCGGGCCATCATCGAGCCGGCGGTGGCCAGCCACGCGGCGGGGCGCAGGACCCAGGAGGATCTCGTCGCCCTGGAGGAGGCGCTGGGCGCCATGGACAGGGCCCGGGGTGACGCCGAGACGGCCGCCGTCGCCGACACGTCGTTCCACCGGGCCCTGTTCAGGGCCACGGGCAACGACCTGCTCGCCCGGCTCGATCTGCTGCTCGGGCCCGGACTCCTGGAGCGTGACCGGCTCGTGTACACGCACCGGCAGGACGACGATCCCGTGCCCAGCCACCGGGCTGTGCTGGACGCCGTCCGGGACGGTGACCGGGACGCGGCCCAGGCCGCGATGACGGAACTCCTGGCCCAGGCGCGGGCCGACGCCGAGGACGCCACCGGCGCGGCGGCAACCGACGCGGAGATCTGAGCCCACGGCCGGCCGCGGTGACATGCGTCGGGGCGGGACCGCCCCGCGGATCGCACGTGGCGCCCGCCTCAGGGACACGCTCCCGTCCTGCCCCTTCGCCGCCGAGCGCCGTTCATTCAGGGTGCGGACGGGGCGTTCAGTCGGTGAGCCCCAGGGCCCCCGCCGCCTGGATGGCCAGCCAGACCTCCGTCAGCGCGCCGGTGGACGTCAGGTCGCGGTGGGTGAGCGCGCCGAACCGCCGCAGCCGGTAGGCCAGGGTGTTCGGATGGATGTGGAGCGCCGCGGCGGCGGTCTCGGTCCGGCGGTCGCGCTCCATCCAGGTCCGTGCGGAGACGAGAAGATGCGAGTCATGGGTCCTGTCGTACCGCAGCACCTCGCCCAGCACGTGCTCGACCAGCGCCGACAGGACCGCCGGGTCGTCCGGCAGCCAGCGGCCGGTCGCGTCGTCGCCGTACCGGACGAGGGCGCGTCCCGACTCCGCCGCCTTCGACACCGCCCAGAGCGCCTCCCGCTCGGCCACCTTGAGCGCGACGCCCGGCTGGAACGGCCGGCTCATCCCGGCCGCCACGCCCGGCAGTTCACCCACCGCCCCGGCCAGCTCCGGCGCGCCCAGGACGTAACGGTCCTCTCCCCAGGTCAGCAGCAGATGCGGGTGGCCCTCCAGGCATAGCAGCAGCGCCTCCTCGGTGGCCCGGCGGACCACCATGAGCACGGCGTCCCCCTCGATCGAGTGCCGGGCGAGCCTGCGGCGGGCGGCCTCCGGGTCCAGCACCTCCTGCAGGAGCTCGGCCAGTGTCTCCGCGCCCTCGCGGCGCAGGACCTCGCGCTCGTTGCGCACCATCGCCAGTCGCAGCGCCGCCACCGTCGCGATGTGCTGGGCGACGGCGAGGCCCGCGGGCTGGGCACCCTGACGCTCGTAGGCGACGAGGAACCCGGCTGGACCGCCCGGTGCGGGGACCGGCAGGACGAATCCGCCCGGCACCGTGGGAGGGGCATCGACGGAGGCCGGGAGGACGTCCGGCGCGGGCACGGGCACACCGGGCAGGAGCGGACGCCCCTGAGGCGTGCAGAGGCGGATGTCGTAGCCCGACAGAGCCTCCAGCCTGCGCAGCAGCGCCGGTGTGTCCAGGTCCTCCGCGACCAGCCACCGCAGGGATCCGAACACCTGGAGCTGTGCGCCCAGACGGTGGCGGGCGTCCTCCTGGGCGGCGGCCGCGACCTCCTGGGACACCGCGATGAAGGGGACGGCGAGGGGGACTTCGAGGACGGGGAACCCCCGCTCCTCCGCCGCCTCGAAGAACTCGGCGTGGAGCGGCGGCATGTGCAGTTGCGCCGACAGGGCCAGGGCCGACACCCCCGCGTCGTCCAGCCGCTCCAGATAGGCCCGTTGTCCGGCCGCGGAGCGGGGCACCGCGAGTCCGGTCGTCATGATCACCTCGGCGCCGAGCAGCCAGGGCGTCGGGTCGGCGAGCTCGCTGGCGTGTGCCCACGAGACGGACCGCCGCAGCCCTCCGCCCCCTGCCTTCACCGAGAGCTGCAGAGCCGGGAAAGCGAGCAGATCCTCCACGACGAGTTTGTTTCCGGCCACATAAAGCAGCCTACATCTCTGTGCCGGACACAATTGCCGCTGATCATTTCGAGCCACAGACTGTGGGACGCCCCTACGCACGAACGGAAGGCGGAGCGTCCGTGACGACCTCGATCACCGAAATCGAGACCGATGGTGTCGAGCGCATCCCCGACGAGGACCTTTCCGCCCGCACCACCGCCTGACCTGGAGACGTTCCATGAGCACCACGTTCCGCAACTACATCGACGGTGCCTTCGCGGACGCCGCCGACGGCCGCACCCTCGACGTGGTCGACCCCACCACCGGGGAGGTCTACGCGACCTCGCCGCTCTCGGGTGAGGCGGACGTCGACGCGGCCATGGCCGCCGCGGCCGCCGCCTTCCCGCTGTGGCGCGACGCCACGCCGGCCGTGCGTCAGCGCGCCCTCCTGAAGATCGCCGACGCGATGGAGGCACGGGCGGACGAGCTCGTGGCCGCGGAGAGCAAGGACACCGGCAAGCCGCTCCACCTGACCCTGAGCGAGGAGGTCGCTCCCGCCATCGACCAGGTGCGCTTCTTCGCGGGAGCGGCACGGATGCTGGAGGGCCGCTCGGCGGGCGAGTACATGGAGGGGCTCACCTCCGTGATCCGCCGCGAGCCCGTCGGGGTGTGCGCACAGGTCGCCCCCTGGAACTACCCCCTGCTGATGGCGGTGTGGAAGTTCGCCCCGGCCCTCGCGGCCGGCAACGCGGTCGTCCTCAAGCCGTCCGACACCACCCCGGCCTCCACGGTCCTGATCGCCGAGATCATCGGCGGCGTACTCGCCGCACTGGAACTGCCGCGCGGCGTCTTCAACGTCGTCTGCGGCGACCGCGACACCGGCCGGCTGATGGTCGAGCACCCGACCCCGGCGATGGCCTCCATCACGGGCTCCGTACGCGCGGGCATCCAGGTGGCGCAGAGCGCCTCCAAGGACGTCAAGCGGGTCCACCTGGAGCTCGGCGGCAAGGCCCCGGCCGTGATCTTCGAGGACGCCGACCTGGCCAAGGCGGTCGAGGACCTGGTGGTCGGCGGCTTCTTCAACGCCGGTCAGGACTGCACGGCGGCTACCCGTGTGCTCGTGCACGAGTCCGTCCACGACGAGTTCGTCGCCGCGCTCGCCGAGGCCGCGGCCGGCACGAAGACCGGCCTGCCGGACGACGAGGACGTGCTCTACGGCCCGCTCAACAACGCCGGCCAGCTGGCGCAGGTCAGCGGGTTCGTCGACCGTCTGCCCGCGCACGCCAAGGTCGAGGCCGGCGGTCACCGGGTCGGCGACAAGGGCTACTTCTGGGCGCCCACCGTCGTCTCGGGTCTGCGCCAGGACGACGAGATCGTCCAGAACGAGGTCTTCGGCCCGGTCATGACCGTGCAGTCCTTCACGGACGAGGCGCAGGCCGTCGAGTACGCCAACGGCGTCGAGTACGCGCTGGCCTCCTCGGTGTGGACCAGGGACCACGCGCGCGCGATGCGGATGTCGAAGAACCTCGACTTCGGCTGCGTGTGGATCAACACCCACATGGCGCTGGTCGCGGAGATGCCGCACGGCGGGTTCAAGAAGTCCGGCTACGGCAAGGACCTCTCCGCCTACGGCTTCGAGGACTACACCCGGATCAAGCACGTCATGACGTCACTCGACGGCTGATCCCCGGCCGCCCGCGGTCCGGCGGGGAAGAGACCCGGGACCGCGGGCCGGGTGGTGCCGACCGGGGGCCGGCGCTTCAGGAGCCCGGGAGGAAGAGGCAGAACGGGTGTCCGTGGGGGTCGCGCAGCACCCTCACGCCCTCCTGGGGCTGGTGCTCCTCCAGCGTCGCGCCCAGGGCGCAGGCACGCCGCGTCTCCGCGTCGAGGTCGTCGACCTGCAGATCCAGGTGAGCCTGCATCTGCTGGCCGCCGGGCCGCTGAGGCCATACCGGGGGTATGTGATCCGTCTCCAACTGGAAGCTGAGGCCGGGGCGTTCGTGCTCGGGAGCGCGCAGCCGGACCCAGTCGGGCTCACGGTCGACCTCCTCCCAGGCCAGCAGGGCACGGTAGAAGTCGGCCAGGGCGGGGGGATCGGGTGTGCCGAGGACAAAGGCACCGAGTGTCGTGGTCATGCACCCACGATGCCTCAGGGACCGTCCCGGGCCGCCCGTCGACCTGTCGGAACCGCACCGGCCCGCCGGTGGCCGACCGCTTCGGGGCCGGCCACCGGCGGCGGCCGTCACAGCCGGATGTCGTGACCGACCGGTTCGGCGTCCCCGCCTCGCGCCACGTGCAGGAACTCCGCACGTGGCGCGTGATCGGCGGCGGACACGATGAGGGTGTGGCTCCCCGGACCGACCCCGCCCACGCGGTAACGGCCGGACCGTACCGGCCCGGCGGCGACCCGCTTGCCGCGGGCGTCGATCACGGTGACCCATCCGGAGCACCCCGCGGGGTGCGCGGAACACCGCACGGCTCCGCTGACGGTGATGCCGCCGGTCGCGCCTGCCCGGCACGTGCCGCCCGACGCCGCGGGGTCGGCGACCGCAGGCCGCGGCGCGGTGGACGGCGCCCGTCCGCCTGCCCCCGGAGGGCGGGCGACCGGGGCCGCCGGTGCGGGCCGGACGGCCCACTGCTCCACCAGCGCACGCGTACGCCGTTCCATGGGCGAGCCCGCGGTCGCACCGCCCGGGTGCTCCCGCACGGCGAGCCCGCACCGCTCCGCGTACCCGGCGAGCGCCTCGTCCAGTGCGGCCAGCTCCGCCAGGGCCGTGCGCAGGCGCGACAGCCTGGGGCCGGGCGGCGCGGTCTCCAGCTCCGCCGCCATCTCCCGTACCAGCGCGTCCACCCGAAGGTAGGCGTCCTCGGGTTCACCGGTCGTCAGGGCCCGGTCCAGAGCGCGCAGTGAACCGCTGAACACCGAGGTGACGGAGGCGAACAGCCCGGCGACCCGGGGTGCGAGGTCGATGTCCACGTCCGCCGCGGCCGCGAGCGCCCTGGCATGGCCCGCCGCCGTGCCGAGCAGCGCGGTGCGGTGGTCCGCGTCATGACCACGCAGCCCACGGGGCATCCGGACCAGGGGGCGTGCCAGGCTCACCACCTCGTACAGCGCCGAGTCCACCGCGCGGGCGGCGCCGCGCAGCCGGACGGGCGCCTCGGGGTCGCTCCAGCGCCGGGCGAGCTCCGTGAGGAGGTCGTCGACGGCCGACACGTAGCCGCGCTCGGCCTCCCTGGTGATCCTCCGGCTGGACAGCGGGAAGATCAGTGCCGCGCAAGCGGTCGCGACGAGGATGCCGAGGCCGTTGTCCAGGAGTCGTTCACCGAGCAGATGATCCATGCCGTCGTAGGGCGTGGTCAGCCCGTACAGCTGGACCAGCGCCGCGACCAGCCCGACCACCCACAGCGCGTACGCGCGCTGCATGCCCCAGGCGCCGAGGGTGAGACCGGCCACGATGACCACGAGGGTGGCGTGGACGTGGTCACGGCCGAGGAGATGGAGCAGGGCGATGCCCAGCACCGCGCCCACCGCCGTGCCCGCCATGCGGTGGCCGAACTTGCGCAGCCGCTCGTGCGTCGTGTTGGTGCCGAAGAGGGTGATCATCACGCCGACCAGGCCCCAGTAGAAGCGCTGCGGGTCGATGGCGTCGGTGAGGGGACACACGATCGCGGCGGCGATCCCCGCGTGCAGAGGAGCACGCACGTAGGGGACGGCGCGACGCCAGCTCTTCTCCGTCCGGGCGGCGAGCACACGCTGCGTCGCCGCTGCCGAACCCGCGGGGCGGTTGCGTTCCAGGGCGACGGTCGGCCGGAAGGGGACCTGGTCCGAGGACTCCGTCGAGTGCCGGCCCAGAGCGAGCCAACGGGAGAGCGAGCCTGCCAGTGAGTCGAGGAGACGGGCCACACGGTGGGCGGGCTCGACGGCCCGCACCCCCGCGTCGTCACCGGGATCCCGGCGCAGCCGGTCCGCCTCCAGCCGGATGTGCTCGGCCGCCGGCCGCAGGCCCTGGGCGCTGCCGATGGGCGTGTCCCGCGCGATGACGAGCCCGACGGCCAGCGCCTCACGCAGGTGGGGCGGTACGTCGAGCCGGGCGAGGTCCTGTACGGCCCGGCCGATGCCGCGCAGGGCCAGTTCCGCGTCGAAGAGATGCCGGTGCAGCAGCTCCGCGACCACGGGGTCGGCGGCGACCTCAGGCTGGGCGAGCCGCCCGTCGATGGTGACCGTGGTGATGTTGAGATGGTGCAGCGCACGCCCCATGCGGCGCACGGCCCGTTCCTGGTCGGCGTCGGGGTCCAGCGCCTCGACCGCGGCGTCGGCCACCCTGCGGGCCTCCACGACGAACGCCCGCTGGGTGCGCAGCAGATCCTCGCGCGGCATCGGGTAGCACAGGAGCAGCCGCGTGAGCAGCACGGCCACGGCGGACACCAGGGCGATCGCGAAGGCCTTGCCCGCCATGGACGGAGGGATGCCCGCCATCATGCCGACCATCAGGCCGTTGAAGAGCATCATCCCGGTGAGCAGGGCCAGTTGCCCGAACCGGGCGAGGAAGAAGGTCAGCGCCAGGGCGACGACCATCAGGGTCATCTCCAGGCCCCGGTCGTCGTGCAGTTCGCCGGCCAGCCACAGGACCCCCGTGTACGGGAACGGCATCCACAGGATGGCGCGGCTCAGCCGCTGCCAGGTGTTCTCGGCGACGGCGAAGGCGCTCATCAGCCCCATCATCCCGCCGACCATCATGCCGATCATGGCCGGGACGTCCAGTGCCCGTGCCATGGCGTAGCCGGCCGCGAGCGAGGTGACCATGGCGACGAGGGTGCGCCATCCCGCCTGGAGCTGCCCCAGTCCTGGATCCGCGGCCAGTACCCAGTCCCATCGCCGTCGGCGGCCGCCGACGCGATGCGGTACCAGTGAGCCCGGCGGTGACGCGAGCGCGCCGTGGCGGCCCGCGGAGGACGGGAGTTCCGGTGCCGTCTTCGACGGTGCGGTACCTGGGCTGCTCAAATCTGCTCCGAATCCAATGCGTTCAACAAGGTGGTGAGGGCGTCCCGGGCCGCACCGGCCACTCGCTCCGAGTCGTCGACCCCGGCGTCCAGGCCCCGCAGGAGTGCGGAAGCCATGCGTCTTCGGCCCTGTTCGAGCAGCTCCCGTCCGGCGGGGGTGAGGGAGGCCTCGACCGCTCGGCGGTCCCCGGCACACCGTGCCCGCGTGGCGAGCCCCTGTTCCTCGAGGCTCTGCAGCACCACGGTCACCCGGGGCTGGGAGGTGCCGGTGCAGGCCGCGAGCGCGGTGACCCGGCGGGGGCCGTCCTCCAGTGCGTCGAGTACGCCGACCTGACCGCGGCTGAGCCCGAAATCGCCTGCCCTGAAGAGGATCTGCGAGAGCCGCCCGATGTCCCGGAGGAGGCCGCGGGCGGCGCTCTCCACCCGCTGCTCGTCCGTGGGGCCCGCCGGGGACAAGGATTGATGCATATAGCAATTATATATATGTCAAGGAGTGCCGGAGCCGCACCAGGGGGAAACGCCCCTCTTGTCCCTGTGGGGCAGGGGTCCGAGAGGTGACGGCGCCCCATGCGAGGGGCCCGGCACGCCGGGACGGCGCGCCGGGCCCACGGTCCGAGGGTGCAGCGACCAGCGCGGGCCCCGGGGTCTTCCGTTCGGATCAGGCCGGATCAGGGAGCGGGGCCTGGTGCCGTGCATCGCACGGCGGAGTCGCATGGGGCCTCCCTGCTCGAGCGGAGTCGAGAGCCGGGGGAAGGAGCGTCGGGGACCGACGACAACGCCGCGAGGTGCGGCACCGGGGCACGCGAGCCCGGCATGATCCAGACGAGAGGCCCTAAGCCCGGCCCGCCTCCATGAGCCGTCGCGCGGCTCTCGTCAGGGCGTCGACCCCGGCCTCCGCCTTGGAGCGCGGACACCCGACGTTGAGCCGCAGGTGCCCGGGTGCCCCGTACGCGGCCCCCGGCATGACGGCCACCCTCTCGACGTCCACGAGCTCGCGCTGCAGGGCGTCGTCGTCGATCCCGAGAGGCCGCAGGTCGATCCATGCGAGGTACCCCGCCTGCGGGGGCTCCCAGCCCAGCTGCGGTAGCTCCGCCTTTAGCCGGTCCGCAACCGTCGCGAGGTTGCCCGCGAGGTACTCGCGAAGGGCGTCCAGCCAGTCGGCCCCCTCCCGGTACGCCGCGATGTGGCCCACCAGCGACAGGACGGCGGGGGAGGAGAGGCCGTCCGCCTCCTTGAGCTGCCGCAGATACGCCTCGCGCGAGGCGCGGTCGCCGATGACCCCGTAGCTGCCCGTCAGGGCGGGGATGTTGAACGACTTCGAAGCGGAGGTGATCATCGCCCACCGTCCTTCGCCGGCGTGCCCGGCCCAGGGGCGGTGGACATGCGGCGCATGGGCGAGGTCGGAGTGGATCTCGTCGCTGACGACCGCCACACCGTGCCTCTCGCACAGCCGTGCCATCCGGTCCAGTTCGTCCGCGGACCAGACCCTGCCCGTCGGGTTGTGCGGGGAGCAGAGCAGCAGTACGGCCGTGTCGGGCAGTGCCAGGAGCCGCTCCAGCTCCTCCCAGTCGTCCAGCGGGCACTCCCGGAGCCGGCGGCCGTTGGCCGCCACCGTCTTCGGGAAGGCGTCGTACATCGGGGTGTGGGCGACCACTCCGTCACCGGGAGCAGACCAGAGCCGGAGCAGCTGAGACAGCTGGTACACGACCGAGGGGGCGTAGACGACCGTCTCCGGATCGACCGCCGTGGCGTGCCGGGTCGCGTACCAGTGGACGACCGCGGAGAGGAAGTCGTCCTGCCGCCACCGCGAGTAGCCGAGCACGCCGTGGTCCAGGCGGCCCCGGAGCGCCGCCACGATCTCGGGCGCCGTCTCGAAGTCCATGTCGGAGATGGTGAACGGGAGCAGCCCGGGGACACCGAACCTGTCCTCGACGTAGTCCCACTGGGTGCACCAGGTGCCGTGCCGGTCCACCGGGGTGCCGAAGCCGTACGGGTCGTGGGCCGCGAGGGGAGTCCGGTCCGTGGGCGGGGTCATCGTCAGCCCACCGGGATCAGCGTCGAGACGGCGTCCTTCACCGACTGCACCTGGGGCCCGATGATGACCTGCACGTTGTGGTCGTCGAGCTTGATCACGCCCACGGCGCCGAGCTTCTTCAGCCGTGCCTCGTCCACCCGCGCGGCGTCCTCGACGGTCATGCGCAGACGGGTGATGCAGTTGTCCAGGGACCGGATGTTGTCCGCGCCGCCGATCGCCTCGAGGATCGCCACGGCGTCGTACTTCCCGGCCACCAGCTCGCGCGCGGGGCCGGTCCTCCCGTCCTCGGCGGGCTCGACGTCCCCGTCCGCCTGCTCCGGCTCCGTCTCGCGGCCGGGGGTCTTCAGGTCGAAGCGCTTGATCGCCCAGCGGAACAGGAAGTAGTAGACGGCGAACCACACGGCCGCGATCAGCGGCACCAGGTACCACTTGGTCGACGAACCCTGGAGCACACCGAATACCAGCCAGTCGATGACGTTCCCGTCGGTGTTCCCGATGAAGACGCCGAGCACGGCGGCCGTGAGGAAGCCGAGCCCCACCAGGACGGCGTGGATGGCGTACAGCCACGGCGCGACGAACAGGAACAGGAACTCCAGTGGCTCCGTGATCCCGCCGACCACGCAGGCCACGACACCCGACACCAGCAGGGCCTTGATCTCGGGCCGCATCCTCCGGTTCGCGCAGTGGTACATCGCGAGCGCCGCACCCGGGAGTCCGCCCAGGTAGGCGGCCATCTTGCCCTGCGAGAGGAAGTGCGTGGCGTCGGTCACGGCGGTGCCCGGTGCCCCGGCGCAGTCCAGGTGGGCGTAGAACAGGTTCAGCGCGCCGGAGACGTGCTCCCCGCACACCGCTCCCGAACCGCCGACGTCGGTGAACCGGAACATGGCGACCAGGATGTGGTGCAGGCCGATGGGCCGCAGCAGCACCTCGCCCATGCCGAAGAAGAACGGCCCGAAGACCCCGGTGTGCCCGATACCGCGCCCCACCGCGGTGATCCAGCCGTTGAAGGCGGGCCACACCAGGGGGATGAGCAGACCCAGCACGCTCATCACGAGCGCGGAGATGATCGGCACGAAGCGCAGCCCGCCGAAGAAGGCGAGGGCGTCAGGCATGCGCTGCGTACGAAAGCGCTGGTGGAGGAGGCTGACAACGATGCCGACGGCCACGGCTCCGAGGAGTCCCGTATCGATCGACTGCACGCCCAGCACCTCGGCTATGCCGTAGTGCTCGATCGCCTTCGCGTCGTCCAGGTCGACCCCCCTGGCGGTCAGGTAGAAGTTCACCGCCAGGTTCATCGCGGCGAAGCCGACGAAGCCGGAGAACGCGGCGACCCCCTTGTCCTCGCGCGCCAGGCCCAGCGGGATCGCCATCGCGAACAGGACCGGGAGGAAGGTGAAGGCGACCAGCCCGGTGTTGGCCATCCAGGTGAAGACGAGGTGGAAGCCCTGCGCCTGGAGGAAGGGGAGGTTGTCGGTGACGGCCTCACTGGAGAGCGAGGAACCGACGCCCAGCATGATGCCGCAGAACGCGAGCAGGGCCACCGGGAGCATGAACGTCTTGCCGAGCCCCTGGAGGAATTCCCAGAGGGCGGCTTTGGTCTTCTGCATGTGTGCGAACTTTCGAGCATGGGGGGACGGACCCGGACGCCCGGCGCGTGGACGTGGGGTCCCGGACGGCCGAACGGCGGCGGTGAGGCGGGAGCCGTGCCGCCGTCCTCGCGCGACGCACCAGGGATCGCCGGATGAGCAGCGCCGGACAGGCCGTCCCGCCGCACGGATCACATCACGGCAGGTCGGCGGCTGTCCATGGAGCCCGGAAGCCCGATCTGAGAGGCGTACGCCCGCTGTGGCCGCCCGAACGCGGAACGTGGCGCACGTCACTCGTCCGAGTCGCCCGTGCGGTGTTTGGTGTGACGACCGCGGGTAAGGGGCCCTGTGATCGCCGGATCCGACAATCCGGTGGATAGTGTGCAAGAGCTACCGAATGAGGAGGTTCGATGTCCTCGAAGCGACGTCGCAAGAAGAAGGCCCGCCGCAAGAACGGCGCGAACCACGGCAGCCGCCCCCAGACCTGAGGGCAGCCCGCACGTTCGGGGGGTGGCGTACGCGCCACCCCCCGAACGCGTTCCCGTGCGGACGCTCCGCCGCGTCCACCGTCCTCAGGAGTGAGCGTGTCCTTCCGGCGCGAAGACGTCAGGGGGCGTCCTCCGCCTCTTCGTCCGGTCGGTGATCGGGGACCCCTTCCCGTCCTCCGGTGAACGCGTGCCGGCCGTACGCGAGGAACTCCCGTGCGGCCGGGCTGTGGGCCGGTTTCCAGACCAGGGACAGCAGAGCCGGCGACCGGGCGTCCTCGATCGCGCGGACCGTGAGCCGGTCTCCATGAGGGGCTGCCATCGTGGGGCTGAGCACGGCGACGGCGACACCCCGGGCCGCGAGGCCGGCGACGGCGTCCGCCGCGCTGGCCTCCAGCGTGATGGCCGGCCGCAGGCCCCGCGCCGCGCACGCCTCGTCGAACACCGTCCGCAGCCCCGTGCCGGGAGGCATGCAGACGACGGGGTGGGCGCAGACGTCGCTCAGGGTGACCCGGCTTCGCCTCGCCAGCGGGTGACCGGCCGGGACGGCGGCCACGAGCCGCTCACTGACGATCGTCATCGAGTCCAGGCCCTCGTGCTCGGCCCGCGCGCTTCCGATGAGCGCCAGATCGAGGGTGTGGGCGCGCACTCTGTCGACGAGACGGTCGGACACGTCCTCCACCAGGCTGATCTCCACCCCCGGGTGAGCCCGGTGAAAGGCGGCCAGCGCGTCGAACAGGGGCGCGACGGTACAGCCGATCACCATCCCGACGCTCAGTCGCCCCCTGATCAGGTCCGCCACCTCGCCCACCGCCTGGCTGACCGACCCGGCGGCGGACAGGGCGGCGCGGGCAGGCCCGAGCGCGGCTCGCCCCGCGGCGGTGAGGGTGGCGGCGCGCGCCGACCGGTCGAAGAGTTCGGCGCCGAGCTCCCGCTCCAGCTGCCGGATCTGGGCGCTGACCCCCGACTGGCTGATGTGGACCCGCCCGGCGGCCCGGGTGAAGCTCCGCTCCTCGGCGACCGCCACGAAGTATTCCAGCTGCCTCAGGTCCATGAGCGTGGATTCTAGCTTCCAGTAGAACCAGCTGTTGGACTTCTGTACCGAGGGCGACCACGCTGGGAGACAGCGGAAACCGACGTCAGGAGAGACCAGTGCCGGAGTACGAGAAGGCCATGAGGCCCGAGGACATCACCCGTCTGTTCGTCGAGCGGAGCAACGCCGGTGACGCCGAAGGCGTCGCGGCGCTCTACGAGAAGGACGCGGTCATGGCCTACCCTCCGGGATCCACGACCGTGGGCCGGGACGCGATCCGGGACCTGTGGGCCCAAGTGCTCGCTCACCGCCCCCGCTTCGAGCCCGAAGAGCCCTTGCCGACACTGGTCAGCGGCGACATCGCCCTCACCTCGACCCCGCCGCGGGACGGGGCGGGTGCCCGTGCGCAGGTCGTCCGGCGCCAGCCCGACGGCAGCTGGCTCCGGCTGCTCGACCAGCCGGAGTTCGTCACCCCGGGACGGTGACCGGCCGCCCCCGCCGGAGTTCCCCGGCCGCCTCTCAGGTGAGCAGCCTGCTGTGGTGGGAAGCCCGACGGGCGGCGGTCAGCAGGGCGTGGATCTGCGGGCCCGCCTGGTCGAGCCGGACGACGGGCTTCGCGAACGGGAGGCGGACGTCGCGGTGGGTGCCGGGGTACTCCAGGCGCAGGGTCACGCCGTAGCGGTCCATCGCCAGGGGCAGGACGCGGGTCACCCCCTTGTCCGGCTGAGGGTGCGTCAGGCGAAGGAGCAGCGGAACCAGTTCGGCGTGCTCGTCCAGCAGGTGGGTCAGCATCCCCGCCTCGTCGGTGGCGAGGGGATCCGGGTCCGTCGCCTGGAGTTCGTCCAGGGTGACGAACGCCCGGCCGCGGTGGTCCTCGAAGACCGCCTGGCCGAACTCCATGCAGGTGCTCTCGGAGGACTCCGTGCTGTAGGGGGCAGACAGCAGGCCGGTCACCGTGACGCGCGCCCGTGTCCGGTCGCGCGCCGGTGTGGGTGCGATGTCGGTGAACTCGAGCCGTACGGGGACGCGTGGCCCCGCCGGGCTGGAACCGGCCGTGGAGGGTTCGTGCAGGTGGATGTGGCCCATCGCGGCCGTGCCGTCGAGGCGGTGCACCTCGACGGGCTCGTGCCCGTCGCTCACCACGGTCATCGAGTGGGCTGCGGTCAGGATGGACAGCACGCGTTCGGCGGGTGTGGGCTGGGTGGCGCGGGAGGTGAACGGACGCATCCAACTTCTCCAGAAGAGCAGGCGGGGGAGGCCTCGCAAGAAGACCTTCGGCTACTTAGGTATGCCTAACCTAACCCATGGCTGGAGGATCGGGTAGCGCGGGGCGCGCCCGATCCGCGTCGATCACGATCGGGTCCGGGTTGCGGATGCGGCCCGTACGCCGCCGCCTCGCCACCCGGGCGGCCTTCGGTTCGAACTCCCCGTCGGCCGAAGGTCCTGGAGTGGGTGAAGGGTGCGGTACGACGGGCCCCCGGCGGCCGCCCTCAGGCCGCCGGGTCCCGATCCGGCCCGGGGGCGCCCGCGCCCGGCCGGCCCAGACGCGCGTAGTGGCCCGCGAGTGCGTGGAACGCCTCCTTCGGCTCCCATGGCAGACCGGTCCAGATGCCCGGGCGGGAGGGCCTGGCCTCCTCCTCCTCGATCAGCTTGACGATGCTGTACGAGGCCATGTCGAGGTCGGGGCCGCCATGGGTGCGGTGCGGGCTCCGCCCGTCGAGGAAGCTGAACCAGAAGACCGAGTCGACGCCCTCCTCGGCCAGGACGGGCATGATCTCGTCGATGTACCGGACCTGTTCACCCTCGTCACGCACCAGGTCCGGCCTGAGCGTGACCCCGTCCGGTTCCATCGCCACATACCAGCCTGCCCCTCCGTGGTCCCCGGCCCCCCGGAAGGTGCAGCAGCCGACCTCGAGCACGGCGACCGGTTTTCCGTGTGCGAACTCCTTGCGCAGGTCCTCCCGGTAGGTCGCGGCGTTGCGCAGGCTGCGGAACGCGTCGAGGCCGACGATGTCGAACGGCGCCCAGTCCACGCCGTCCAGAGGGCTGGAGGCGTAGGTGACCGGTCCCCGGAAGACGGGCCGCACGGCGTCGGTGACTTTGCCGAGGAAGGCGTTCACGCGCTGTGGCACGCCACGGAGGGTCGCTTCGCGGTCGGGGCCCGTGAGGACCTTGATCCGGTCGGCGAAGGTGTCGCCCGGAAGGTACCCCCTGGCGAACATGCTGAGTTCGCAGCCGGTCACGAGGACGACGTCCGCCCCCTCGCGGCGCAGGCACTCGGCGCGCCGGGCGCAGTCCGTGAAGTACGGCAGCATCTGCTCCTCCGTCATCTCGCAGGGAAACGGCGAGTACCAGACGCGCAGTCCCTCGGCGGCCGCCAGGCGGGCCGCCGTGTCGATCCGGCCGGGATCGTCGCCGATGATCCGGATCGCGTCGCAGTGCAGTTCTCCGGCGATGATCCCCATCTCCCGCTCCACGTCCCCGGGATCGAAGGAGGGCCGGGAGTGCCGGCCCATGAAGTGCAGGCCGGTGTCGTAGTGAATGCCCTTGTCGCGCATACAGGCGCCCCCAGATAAGAGTCGCTGTGTATCTTGAGTGGAGACATTAAGATACACGGTGTGCCCGAAGAACCCGTACGCAGACGCCGTCGTGGGGCGGTGCTCGAGCAGGCGCTCCTCGACGCCGCCTGGGACGAGCTGGTGGTTCTCGGCTACGAGCGGCTGACCTACGAGGCCGTCGCCGCGCGGGCGGGTACCAGCCGCGCCGTCCTCTACCGCCGTTGGCCGGGCAAGCGGGAACTCGTCCTGGCCGCTCTGCGCCGGAAGGCGCCGCCGGTCGCGGAGGAGCCGCCCGACACGGGTGACCTGCGCGGTGATGTGCTGGCTCTGCTGCGTTCCGTCGTGCGGCGCATGGCCGAGCTGGCCCCGGTGCGCCAGGTGCTGGCTGCCGAACAGGGGCAGGACACCGATCTGTCGGACTACCTGGCCTCCAGGAACCGCCGCCCCGGCACGGACGCGATGCGTGAGATCCTTGCCCGCGCGGCCGGGCGCGGGGAGATCGACCCGGCCCTCGCCCTCCCGGACCGGGTGGTCTCGCTCCCCGTGGTGCAAGTCCTCCACGAGTTGCTCATGGCCCACCGCGCACCCTCCGAGAGTGACTTGGAGGAGATCGTGGACGTCCTGTTCCTGCCTCTCGTCGGGCGGGCGGAGGGCCCTTAGCTTCTGGCGGCCCCCTCGCTGAGCATCGCCCACCCGACGCGACGGACCCCGGGAGAGCCCCCCACCGGCAGTCTCGCCGCGTCTTCGTGGACGGGGCCGGATGGTCACAGGGTTCACGTGATCACGGCCGGCCGGGGTGTGCGTGGTCTTGCCGGCGGCCAGGGTGTCCGGTCGGCGCGCGAACGGTGTGGCGCGGCCCCCGATGCGGGGCGTACCGGCGGGCCGGTGTGAGAACCGTTGACAAATGTGTGACGCGATAGAAACCTGTCACCCCGGAACCGCAAAATATTGACTGGATCACTCAAAAATCTAAGCAATAAGCGTGAGTTGCTGGCAGGGGGCCCGTTCCCGGTCTCCTGCCGGCGTCCTGGACAGTCCCCCGTCGGTGTACCGGCAGCAGCACGCACCCGCCATGTGACCCACCGTCAGGCGCCGTAGGTGCCCCGCGCGGCCGGTGACACGCGGCCGTGTCCTTCCGGCCCGCCGCCTCACGGAACACGAGGACAGCATGAGATGGAAGAGACTCGTCCGGCGGCTCGCCGCCGGCGCGGTGACGGCCGCGCTGATGACCGTCGGGCTCCTGCCCGTCACGGCGCAGGCGGCGGCCCCGGGGCCCGACCTGGCCCGGGGCAAGCAGGTCACGACCAGTGGCGCGCACGGCGCCTACCCGGCGTCGAACATCACCGACGGCAGTCAGCAGACCTACTGGGAGAGCCCGGGAACCTTCCCGCAGTGGGTCAGGATCGACCTCGGTGCATCCCTGGACGTCGACCGCGTGGTCCTGAGCCTGCCGGCCACCTGGGAGGCGCGCACCCAGACCCTCGCCGTCCAGGGCGGGACGGACGGGAACACCTTCAGCACCCTCTCGGCGTCCGCCGCCCGGGTGTTCGGTCCCACGACGGGGAACACGGTCACCGTCGACTTCGCGTCGAAACAGGTGCGCTACATCCGGGTGCAGGTGACCGCGAACACCGGCTGGAACGCCGCACAGCTCTCCCAGGTCGAGGTGTACGGCGAGAACGACCCCGGCCCGACGCCCGTGGACGGCACCAACCTCGCGCTCGACAAGCCGATCGAGGCGTCCTCGTACACGCAGACCTATGTCGCGGCCCACGCGAACGACGGTGAGACCGGCACGTACTGGGAGTCGAACGGCCACCCCTCGACGCTGACGGTGAAGCTCGGGGCGGACGCCGACGTCGAAGCCGTCGTGGTCAAGCTCTCGCCCGACCAGGCGTGGGCCACCCGCACCCAGAGCATCGAGGTACTGGGACGCGCCCAGGCCTCGACCGGCTTCACCTCGGTCAAGGCGCGGGCCGACCACGTCTTCAGCCCGTCCGGGAACCAGAACACCGTGACCATTCCGGTCAGCGGGCGGTACGCGGACGTGCAGCTCAAGTTCTCCTCCAACACAGGTGCGCCCGGGGCGCAGGTCGCCGAACTTCAGGTGGTCGGAACCGCCGCACCCAACCCGGATCTGATCGTCTCCGACCTGACGTGGTCACCCGCGTCCCCGTCGGAGAAGGACGACATCACCGTGAACGCCACCGTGCGCAACGCGGGAACGTCCGCGTCGGCGGCGACCGCCGTCGAGGTCAGCCTGGAGGGTGCCGTCGCCGGCAGCGCGTCGGTGGGCGCGCTGGCCCCGGGAGCCTCGGCCACGGTGGCCGTCGCCGTGGGCAAGCGTCCGCAGGGCAGCTACGGTGTCTCGGCTGTGGTCGACCCGACCGACACGGTCGTCGAGCAGGACAACAGCAACAACAGCCGCACCACCGCGTCGAAGCTCGTGGTCGCCCAGAGTCCCGGTCCCGACCTGCAGGTGCTGGGGATCTCCTCCAGCCCGGCCAACCCCGCCGTCGGCGCGGCAGTCACCTTCTCGGTATCCGTCCACAACCGCGGTACGACGGCGGCGACCGCGTCCTCGGTCACCCGGCTCCAGGTGGAGAACACGACCCTGAACGGCACGACCGGTGCCGTTCCGGCAGGAGGCACCGTCACGGTGCCCATCACGGGGAGCTGGACCGCGAAGAGCGGCGGGGCCAACCTGACGGCCACCGCTGACGCCACGGGCGCCGTCGCCGAGACCGACGAGAGCAACAACGTCTACTCGCGGGCCATCGTGGTCGGTCGTGGTGCCGCGGTGCCCTACACCGAGTTCGAGGCGGAGCAGGGCACGTACAGAGGCACCCTGCTCAAGTCCGACAAGGAACGCACCTTCGGCCACACCAACTTCGCCACGGAGTCGTCCGGCCGTGAATCCGTACGGCTCAACGCCACCGGAGAGTACGTCGAGATCACCTCGACCGTGCCGTCCAACTCGATCGTCGTCCGCAACTCGATCCCCGACGCGCCCGGAGGTGGCGGGGCGGAGGCCACGATCAGCCTCTACGCGGACAACACCTTCGTCCGGAAGCTGACCCTCTCCTCCAAGCACAGCTGGCTCTACGGCGACACCGACAGCCCCGAAGGCCTCACCAACCAGCCCGGTGCGGACGCCCGGAGACTCTTCGACGAGTCCAACGCCCTGCTCACCCGCACCTACCCGGCGGGGACGAAGTTCCGGCTCCAGCGCGACGCGGGCGACTCGGCCGCCTTCTACATCATCGACCTGGTCGACCTGGAGCAGGTCGCCCCCGCCACGGCCCAGCCGTCCGGCTGCACCTCGATCACCGCCTACGGGGCGGTCCCGAACGACGGCATCGACGACACCGACGCCATCCAGCGCGCGGTGACCGCCGACCAGAACGGTGACATCGGCTGCGTCTGGATCCCACCGGGCCAGTGGCGGCAGGAGCAGAAGATCCTGACCGACGACCCGCTGAACCGGGGGCAGTTCAACCAGGTCGGCATCAGGGACGTCACCATCCGCGGCGCGGGCATGTGGCACTCCCAGCTGTACACGCTGACCCCGCCGCAGAACGCGGGGGGCATCAACCACCCCCACGAGGGGAACTTCGGCTTCGACATCGACGACAACACCAAGATCTCCGACCTCGCGATCTTCGGTTCCGGGACCATCCGCGGCGGAGACGGGAACGCCGAGGGAGGCGTCGGACTGAACGGCCGCTTCGGCGAGGGGACCGCGATCACCAACGTGTGGCTGGAGCACGCCAACGTAGGTGTCTGGGTCGGACGCGACTACGACAACATCCCGGACCTCTGGGGTCCGGGGGACGGCGTCGAGTTCACCGGCATGCGTATCCGCAACACCTACGCCGACGGAATCAACTTCGCCAACGGCACGAGGAACTCCACGGTGTTCAACTCATCCCTACGGAACACCGGGGACGACGCGCTGGCCGTGTGGTCGAGCAAGTACGTGAAGAACCCGTCCGTGGACGTCGGGCACGACAACCACTTCCGCAACAACACCATCCAACTGCCCTGGCGGGCCAACGGAGTCGCGATCTACGGCGGTTACGGCAACACGATCGAGAACAACATCATCTCCGACACCATGAACTACCCCGGCATCATGCTGGCGACGGACCACGACCCCCTGCCCTTCTCGGGGCAGACGCTGATCGCCAACAACGCACTCCACCGTACGGGCGGCGCCTTCTGGGGCGAGGCCCAGGAGTTCGGCGCGATCACCCTCTTCGCCGCCGGTCAGGACATCCCCGGCGTCACGATCCGTGACACCGACATCAGTGACTCCACCTACGACGGGATCCAGTTCAAGTCGGGCGGCGGTTCCGTGCCCGGGGCGGTGATCTCCGGTGTGACCATCGAGAACTCCGTCAACGGGGCCGGAATCCTCGCCCACGGCGGAGCGCGAGGCAGCGCGACGCTCACCGACGTCACCATCACCGGCTCCGCGGACGGTGACGTGGTGGTCGAACCCGGTTCACAGTTCGTCGTCAACGGAACCGCGGGGAAGGCGGGCACCCGGCGCTAGTCCCTCACTCGCGGACGTGCCGCGGCCCCGGTGGGCCTCCCCTCGGGAACCCACCGGGGCCGTCGGCGTGAGGGATCGTCCCGAAGGAACCCTCGCCCTCCCCGCGGTGTCGCCGCCCGGCACCCGTCCACCCGTCGATGCTGCCCGGGCCACCGCGAGCGGAGGGGATATCCGTACTTGCATTCGGATTCGAGAGATGCGAGAAATGAGGGAAAGGCGGACATGCGCGACATTTCGCCAGTCGCGTGGCAGCCGCCCGACGACGTGAGGTGACCTTTCATGGGCAAGATGACTTCCGCGATCAACCGAGTGCGCGGGCGGATCATGGAAGCCGACGGCAAGGTCCTGCAGAACCGGCAGCTCAGGGAAGAGGGCCGCCGCCTGCAGGAGAAGGGCAACGACAGGCGGTGAAGCCCTCCGGGTCATGCCGGCCCTCGGACCCGCATGACCCGGAGGCGGGCGCTGCCTCGTCCCGTCAACCGGTGGCGCCGCGGGCACACTCCTCACGCAGCGCGGTCAGGACGGCCAGCGGGGTGGCCGCCGCCCAGGCCTGCGGCGAGCAGGAGTGCGGATAGGGCACGGGGCGGGGGTGCTCCGATCGGGAGTAGCCCGCCATGACCTCCGGCAGCCGGTGACCGTGATGTGCCGACGCGGCCAGCAGGCCAAGCGCGAGAGTCCTGGCCTCCGCGAAGAGGCCGTGGCGGGCCAGGCCGAGCAGGATGACCGCGTTGTCGTGCGGCCAGGCCGTGCCCCGGTGGTAGGACAGCGGGTGGTACCCCGGCGCACCGGAGGCCAGGGTCCGGATCGCCCAGCCGGAGAAGAAGTCCGCTTCCAGCAGACGGGCGCCCACCCGCCGCGCGCGGGTGTCGTCCAGGATCCCCGACCACAGCAGGTGCCCCGCGTCGGAGGCGAGGGAGTCGACCTGCCTGCCGCTGCCGTCCAGCGCCAGCGCCGGGAAGTCCGGGCCCGGCATCCAGAAGTCCCGCACGAACCGTTCCCTGAGCTCGGCGGCCGCGCCGTCGAGCCGGTCGGCGTACGCGGCGTCGCCCCACACGGCGCGCGCGGTGCGCGCGGTGCGCACGAGCGCGTCGTAGGCGTACCCCTGGGCCTCTGCGACGGCTATCGGACCTTCGGCCTGGGTGCCGTCGAGGAAGCAGATCGCGCCCTCGGAATCCTTCCAGTTCTGGTTCATCAGGCCCTGCGGATCGGGCGAGTAGACCAGGTATCCGCCGTCCCCCAGCCCGCCGTCACGGAACATCCACTCCACCGCGGCCCGGGCCTGGGGCTCCAGCCGCGCGGAGAGCGTCGTGTCGCCGGTGGCCTGTGTGAGGCTGTCCAGGAGCACCAGGAAGAGCGGGGTGGCGTCGACCGAACCGTAGTAGCGGCCGTACGGCACCTGTCGGAAGTGCGCCAGCTCGCCGTGCCGGATCTCGTGCACGATGCGCCCCGGCTGCTCGCCCCGGCCCGCGTCGTAGCCGGTGCCCTGGGTGGCGGCGAGCGCCAGCAGGGTGGCTTCGGCCAGTTCAGGGCGGTAGGGAAGGGCGAACAGCGAGGTGAACAACGAGTCCCGCCCGAAGAGGGTGAGGAACCACGGGATTCCGGCCGCCGGTACCCGGAGCCGCTCGCCGTCCGGCCCCGTCGCGGGCACCCGGAGGGCCGCGAGGTCGCTCAGCCCGCGCGCGCAGGCCGCGGCGAGACCGTCCGGCGCGTCCTCGGGCAGGGGCAGAGGCGTGCCGGTGAAGGCCGCCGCGTCCGCCGCCTGCCTCGCTGCGGTCTCCGCGGGTGTGCCCGGTCGTGCGGGTGCGGGAGTCCCGTGCGCGTGCGCCGCGACGGTCAGCAGCAGTTCGGCCGTGCCGTGGGCGGGGATCTCCAGGTGCCAGTCCAGTCGGTGTGCCGTTCCCGGCACCGCCGGACCGACCGACTCCGGAGCGGGGGAGGCGCGGACCTCCGTACGGGAGATCCAGTCGCCGCGTCCGTAGGTGAACGTGACACCGTCCTCGTGGACCAGCGCCGTGTGCCGGGCCCCCTCCTTGTCGTAACCGCGCTTGTCGGAGCGCAGTTCGAACTGGTCGGCGAAGTCGGCGTCCGCGGTCAGCGAGAGCTCCGCGGCGACCGGTGACGGACGGTTGTTCACCAGACGCAGACGCTCCGTCAGCGCACCGCTGTCGACCGCCTGTTCACGGAAGACCGTGTAGGCCGCCGGTTCGTCCCTGGTGCCCGGGGGAGTGAGGACCGACAGTGACACCCCGTCACCTTCGGACGGAACCAGCACAGCCGGAGCCGCACCGTCGACGGTGAGGGCCCAGTGGCTGAGATGACGGGCGTCACGGTGGAACAGGCCGTCGGGCGAGGTGCCCCGCCGGCCCGTCACACCTCCGTCCGCCCCCAGTACGGCGAAGGTTCCCGAGTGCACCAGGGTGGTGTCCCCCGAGCCGCTCACGTGTGTACTCCGTTCGAGGTGCCGCCCGGGTCACCGGCGTGGCCGGGCGTGCGGTCGTGGGCCGCCAGCAGATCCAGGGTGAGGGCCGCCGTCCAGCCGAAGGCCCGGGTGCCGCGCGCGTGCGCGGTGAACGGATCCACGTACTCCGCGAACGAACTCGCTCCAGCGGCGTCGAGCATCGCCGAACGCAGGGCGTCCGCGGTGCGGGGGTGGCCGTGCAGGCGCAGCCCGCGCTCCAGCAGCCAGCTGGTGTTGAACCAGGCCGGCCCCCGCCAGTAGCGCGAGGGGTCGAAGGCGTGGCCCGTGAGGTCGTACGACGGTGCCATCGGGACCTCGCCGAGCCTGAACCCCGGGCCGGTCGCCGTGTCCAGCAGGGCTTGCACGATGTGCTGGGGCAGGCCCGGGACGATCATCGGGACGAGCCCGGCGACGCTGCGTTCGGGGATGAGCTCGCCGCCCACCAGGTCACGGCAGAGGAACATGCCGTCGGCGGGCGACCACAGCCGCTCCACCAGGGCGTCGGTGAGCCGGGCGGCGCGTTCCTCGTGAGGCGCGGGATCGGCTCCGGTCTCGGCGGCGATCCGTGCGAGTGCCTGCTCGGAGACGATCAGCAGCGCGTTGACGCAGGGGTCCTCGACGGCGAATTCGTGCCCGCCGGGCACATCGGCGTAACCGCCGTCGCGGTAATCGGCCGCGAGCCGCACGTACCGGCCGTAGTCCAGGTCGGTGGGGCGCTCGGCCGCCTGGCCGTGGTCGAGGTCGGCCCGCCGGTACGAACCGGGCGGCGCGGGCTTCACCCTCGCCAGCGGGGCGTCCCAGCAGGGGCTGTTGTCCATGCCGGGTTCCCACGGGTGCACCATGGCCGCCAGCCCGCCGCCGCCGAGATCGCGACGTCCCGTGAGGTAGTCGTGCCAGGCGACGAGTCCTCGGTACACGCGGGGCAGGAAGCCTCGGCGGCGTGAGGTCTCGGGGTCGGCCTGGTGGACGAGCCACGCGGCGAGCGCGTGGACCGGGGGCTGCACGATCCCGGAGGTCTCGGTACCGGCCGGGGCGCCGGCGGGCGCGCCTTCGGTGGAGGAGCGCCAGAAGTCGGGGCTCGGGAAGTAGGCGTCCAGCGGTACCGCCGGGCTGAACACGATGTGCGGGATCCGTCCGTCGGCCCACTGGGCACCGAGCAGGCTCTCCAGCTCGAGCTGCGCCCTGCGGACGGACAGATGGCGCAGCCCGATCGCGATGAACGCCGAGTCCCAGCTCCACTGGTGCGGATACAGGCCGCGCGACGGCACCGTGGAGGAACCGGTCCAGTTGGTGAGGAGGACCCGTGCCGCGCCGCGCCGAAGGGTCAGGTGATCGGCGGCGGCGGGCACGGGGGTCTCGAGCAGCGTCGTCACGCCCCGGACCTCCGGAGGAAGCCGGGGACGGAGCGCACGGCCGCCACCGGGTCGCCGGTCAGCCTGCACTCGGCGGCGAGGTAGCCGTCGTAGCCGATGCTGTGCAGGGCGCCGAGCCAGGCCGGCCAGTCGAGGTGACCGGCGCCGGGCTGGAACCGGTTGGAGTCGCTGACCTGGGCGTGGCCGATGTACGGGGCGGCCGCCAGGATCGAGGCCGAGGGGTCGGACTCCTCGATGTTCATGTGGTAGCTGTCGATGCCGATCCGGACGGAGTCCAGGCCCACCGTGCGGATCAGGTCTACGGCCTGCTCCAGCCGGTTGACCATGTGGTCCTCGTACCGGTTGAGCGGCTCCAGGTACAGGGTGACGCCCTCCCGGCGGGCGTGCTCGCCGAGCTCGGAGAGGCCCGCCAGCAGCACCTCGCGGTCCTGCTCCTCGGTGCGCGGCGGCTCGAAGGGCGGCAGCCGGCGCGAGAACATCCCGTACGACGCGGGGGTCTGCACACCGAGTGCGCCGATCTCGGCCGCGACGGACAGCTGGGACTTCATCTGCTCCAGCGCGTCCCGGCGCAGGTCGTCGTCGAAAGCGGCGAAGAAGTGCAGCATCTCGACGCAGACCGTCGGCATGACCACGCCGTCGGCGAGCGCCTGCTTCAGCTCCGGAAGCCGGTCGCGGAAGTGGAAGTCGCCCCTGGACCGCAGCTCCACGGCGTCGTAGCCGGCCTCCTGGGCGAAGGCCCACTTGTCCTGGAGCGTGTCGCCGGGGAGGAGCTGTTCCTGGCATGCGGTTCTCAGCATGGGATGCCTTTCGGCGCCCGTACGGGGCGCGCTGGAGTGCTGGCTGTTCGGGGGGCTGGACCGGCACGTCGCCGTGCCGGTCCGGGTGGGGGCGAGGGTCCTCACCGCCGTGCGGGCGGGGCGTTGCGGGACCTCAGAACTCCAGGACCACCTGGAGGGCGTCGGCGGGCCTCTCGTCGAGCAGCACATAGGCATCCGCCGCCTCGGCCACCGGGACGACATGGCTGACCAGGGACTTCACATCGACCTGGCCCTCGGCGACCAGCGAGAGGAACGTCTGCTGGAGCCGCTCGACGGTCCAGCGTCCCGCGAGCTGCGGAGGCACCCCGCCGATCTGGGAGCAGATCAGCTGTACGCGGTTGTGGTGGAACTCGTCGCCGAGGCGCAGCCCCGCGCCGTCGCCCTGGTAGAACCCGGACGCCACGACGCGGCCGCCCACGGTGACGGACCGTACGGCCTCGTGCAGGGCCGGGTACACGCCGCTGATCTCGATGGCGACGTCTGCGCCCGCCCCGCCCGTGGCCTCGCGGATGCGTTCGGCGACGCTGTCGGCGCGGGCGTTCAGGGTGCGGCGTGCGCCGTACTCACGCGCGGTCGCGAGCCGGCCGTCCAGGGCGTCGACCGCGGTGACGCGTGCGCCGTTGAGCTGGGCGAGCCGCGTGGTGAGGAGCCCGATGACTCCCTGGCCGAAGACGGCCACGTCCTCGCCGAGGTGGATGTCGGCGGCGAGGATCGCGTTGTACGCGATGGCGCCCACCCGGGCGAAGGCCCCGGCGAGCGGCTCCAGGCCGGCGGGCAGCGTGTGGCCCGCCATGCGCTCCGCGGGGACGATGCCCTCGCTCCGGTGGCCCCAGATGCCCCAGACCAGATCGCCCACCACCGGCATGCCGGGGGTGCCGACGAGCTCGGGGGAGACCTCGGTCACCTCGCCGACCTCCGAGTAGCCCCAGCCGGCCACCGGGTACTCGATGCCGGCCGCGCCGTCACGGAAGATCCGCGCCTCGGCGTCCCAGGTGCGTGTGAGGTAGGGGTTCGTGCCCCTGTAGGCGGTCAGTTCCGTACCGGCGGAAATGCCCGAATAGCGAGTTCTGACCCGCAGGTGTCCCGCAGGGAGCGGAGCGCTTTCGTGCTCGGCGACTTCGACCTGACGGGGGCCGGTGAACTGGACGACGCGTTCCACGGGGGCTCCGGTAGCGCTGGGAGGGGTGTTGCTCGCTGACTTCAGTCGAAGATATCTCAGAGTTATGTCTTGTCAATACGCAAAAGTGATGCTGAGATGCATCAGGCAAATGCGTAAGTGGCGTGAGGACACAGCATGGTGATGAAGACCCGACGGTCGAGGGCGACCCTGTTCGGGCTCGCCGCGACCCTGGCAGCCGGGCTGCTGGCAGGCTGCTCCGGCAGCTCCGGTGCCGAGCGGCCGGACAACAGGATCACGGTGTGGTCGCAGGAGAACCTGCCGCCGAGGATGGCGGCGACCAGGAAGGTCGTCAGCCGCTTCGAGAAGGAGACCGGGGTCCAGGTCGATCTGGTCGGGGTGGACGAGGCCCAGCTGCCGCAGCTGATCATGTCCGCCGCCGCCGCCGGAAAGCTCCCGGACGTGATCGGGGCCGTGCCCATGGGCCAGGTCTGGCAGATGTACGGCAACGGCCTTCTCAACACCGACGTCGCGAAGCGCGTGGTCGAGGACCTCCACCCCGACACCTTCAACAGCAACGCGCTCGCGCTCACCGCCGACGGATCCACCCGCCTCGGAGTCCCCTCCGACGCATGGCTCCAGATACTCGTCTACCGCAAGGACCTCTTCGAGAAGGCAGGCCTGGACGCTCCCGACGACTACGCGAGCGCCCTGAAGGCCGCCGCCACGCTCGACAAGGGGGGACGGGACGGCATCTCGCTCGCCACCGACCCCTCGGACGTCTTCACCCAGCAGAGTTTCGAGGACCTCGCCCTCGCCAACGGCTGCCAGCTGGTCGACGGCAAGGGCGAACCCGCCCTCGACTCCCCGGCCTGCCGCAACGCCTTCACCGCCTACGACGACCTGGCCCGCAAGCACGGTGCGCCCGGCACCCAGAGCGTGGACACCACCCGCGCCACCTACTTCGCCGGGAAGTCGTCCATGATGGTCTGGTCGTCCTTCCTCCTGGACGAGCTGGCCGGTCTGCGGTCCGACGCACTGCCCAGCTGCCCGCAGTGCAAGAAGGACCCGGGCTTCCTCGCCCGCAACACCGGCGTCGTCACCTCCCTGAAGGGCCCCGACGGCAAGGAGCCCGCCCAGTTCGGCGAGATCACCTCCTGGGCCGTCACCCGCACCGCCGAGACGGGCGCCTCCCGCGAGTTCATCGAATACATGATGGGCAAGGGGTACGCCGACTGGTTCGGCATGGCCCCCGAGGGCAAGATCCCCGTCCGCACCGGCACCGTCCAGCAGCCCGGCGCCTTCGCACAGGAATGGCGGTCCAGCGTCATGGGCGTCGACCGCCGAGAGTCGATGAGCAAGGCATACCCCTCCGCCCTCCTCGACCGGCTCGTCACCGGAGTGGGCGACATGCAGCGGTGGGGCCTCACCCAGGGCCAGGGCACCCTCGTCGGTGCCACCAACGGCGAACTCCCCGTCGCCAAGGCCATCGGGGCCATGACCAGCGGCCAGCTCACACCGGAAGAGGCGGCCCAGGAGGCCGACGAAGAAGTGACCGCCCTCCAGAAGTCCCTCCAGTAGCCCCACGCCGCTCCCTCACGAGGAAACCGACCCCATGAGCACAACCCCGAGCGGTGCGAAGAAGCGCCGCGTCCCGACCCCGCAGTCCTCGAGCAGCAGGGAGAACCGCGCGGGCCTCGCCTTCGTGACCCCCACCTTCCTGGTGGTCCTGGTGGTGGTGATCCTGCCGATCATCTGGACCGTCCTGCTCGCCTTCCAGAACGCCAGGCTCGTCGACATCCAGGAGAACGGCCTCCTCGGACGGTGGACCCTGGACAACTTCGCCCAGGTCTTCGGCTCGCCCGGCTTCTGGAGCAGCCTCGGCACCACACTCCTCTACACCGTCGGAGCCACCGCGGGCTCGGTCCTCCTCGGCCTGGTCGCCGCCCTCGCCCTGCGCCGGCCCTTCCGCGGCCGGGGCGCCCTGCGCGCCGCCATGCTCCTGCCGTACGTCGCCCCCGTGGTCGCGGTCTCCTTCGTCTGGGAGGTGGCACTCAGCCCGCAGTACGGCATCGTCAACGAGTGGGGCCAGAAGCTCTTCGGATGGGACGACCCCATCGCCTTCCTCTCCACCCGGTCCTACGAAGTGGGGCTGTTCGGAGTCCACTTCGACATCCCGCTCGCGCTGCTCACCGTCATCGCGTTCGAGACCTGGCGCTACTTCCCCTTCGCCTTCCTCTTCATGCTGGCCCGCCTCCAGGCGGTACCGGCCGGCCTGGAGGAGGCGGCCGAGGTCGACGGCGCCACCCTCTCGCAGCGCTTCCGGCACATCCTGCTGCCGCAGCTGATGCCCGTCATCGCCCTGCTGTCCGTCCTGCGCTTCATCATGACGTTCAACAAGTTCGACGACATCTACCTGCTCACCGGCGGGGGTTCGGGCACCGACGTCGTCGCCGTCCGTGTCTACGACTTCCTCACCTCGCGCTTCGACGTCGGTGCGGCCTCCGCGCAGGCCCTAGTCCTGGCCGTCGTCCTCATGGCCCTCCTGGGCGTCTACTTCAAGTTCTTCGGCAAGAAGATGCAGGAGGAAGCGGCATGACCGCCACCGAGACCGTGACCCAGGGGCGCCCTGACCTCACCCGCCCCGCCCCGGCCCCCCGCCGGCCCCGGGCAGGCATGAGCCGCGCCCAGTTCGAGGAGCGCTTCTTCGGTGTGCTGCGCTGGGTGGTGATCGCCTTCCTCGCGGCGATCACGATCGTGCCCTTCTACTACATGCTGATGCTGTCGGTGAAGCCCATCGACGCGCTCCTCCTCGACCCGGGCAACCTCTGGGTCTCGGCCAAGGACTTCACACTCGACACCTACGAGAGCGTCCTCAAGTCCCAGGCGGACGGCGGCCAGGGCTTCCTCGGCATGCTGGTCAACTCGGCGCTCGTCGCCATCGCCACGGTGCTGCTCACCCTGGCGGCGGCGGTACCCGGCGCGTACGCGGTGAGCCGGCTGAAGTTCTTCGGCAACCGGCAGGTCAGCGCGCTGTTCCTGGCCGTCTACCTCTTCCCGGCCACCCTGCTGGCCGTGCCGCTCTTCGTCATGTTCGCGAAGATGGGCCTGTCCGGCAGCCTCGTCGGGCTCGCCATCGTGTACATCGCGCAGACCGTGCCCGTCTCGATCTACATGCTGAAGAACTACTTCGTCACCATCCCCTTCAGCATCGAGGAAGCGGCCTCGATCGACGGGGCCTCGCGCCTCCAGACCGTACGCAGGATCATCCTGCCGCTCGCGCTGCCCACCCTGATGGCCACCGGCCTGTACGTCTTCATGATCGCCTGGAACGAGTTCCTGTTCGCACTCCTCTTCCTCGCCGCCGACCCGGACCGGTGGACCGTCTCCCTCGGCCTGCAGCAACTGGCCAACGGCATCGAGGTGTCGAAGACCGTGCTGATGGCCGGTTCGGTGGTGCTCACCATCCCTGTGGTACTCCTGTTCTTCTCCGCCGAACGGCTCCTCACAGAGGGCCTGACCAGCGGTGCGGACAAGAGCTGAGAACGCCGGACCGGAGGGGGCCGCACCTGGTCCCCGGCCGGGCACGGACGCGACGGACAGAGCGAGGACGGCGGGGATGGCAGGAAACCAGGCCAGCGCGGGGCATCTGCTGCAGCTCATTCGCAGCGGCGAGGCCACCACGCGGGGAGAGCTCCAGCAGGCGACCGGCCTCTCCCGCTCGACCGTGGGACACCGCCTCGACCAGCTCTTCGGCGCCGGCTGGCTCCGCGGCGCCGCCGGTACCTCCACCGGTGGACGCCCCTCGTCCCGGCTGGAGTTCGACCCGACGCACGCGGTGGTCCTGGTCGCCGACATGGAGACGCGGCACGCCCGCGTGGCGGCGCTCGACCTCGACGGAAACACCCTGGCCGAGCACACCGACACCCTCGTCATCGCCGACGGACCGGACCACGCCCTCGATCAACTGGCCCGCTGGTTCGGCCCGCTGCTCGCCGAGGCGGGCACGTCCCCCGCAGACGTCTGCGGCATCGGCTTGTCCGTCCCCGGGCCCGTCGACTGGGAGACCGCCCGCATCGTCCAGCCGCCGATCATGCCCGGCTGGGACCGCTTCCCCGTACGGGAACGCCTCCGCCAGGCCTGGACCGAACACGTCGGCCCGGTGCCCGGACCCGGCCCCCTGCCCGTGTTCGTCGACAACGACGCCAACCTGATGGCCCTGGCCGAACAGCGGGCCGGACACCCGGACTGCAGCGCCTTCGTCCTGGTCAAGGCGTCCACCGGTATCGGCGCGGGTGTCGTCGTGGGCGGGGAGATCTATCGCGGCATCGACGGAGGCGCCGGCGACATCGGCCACATCCGGCTCCACGACCGCCCCGACGCGCTGTGCATGTGCGGCTCCTACGGCTGCCTCGCCGCGGTCGCCAGCGGGCGGTCCATCGCCGGACAGCTGACGGCGGCAGGGGTGCCCACCGCGTCGGGATCCGACGTACGCGATCACCTGGCCTCGGGGCAGCCGGACGCCGTCAGGCTCGCCCGTGAGGCGGGGCAGCGCGTGGGCGAGGTGCTGGTCACCGTCGTCACGCTGCTCAACCCCGGTGTGCTCATGCTGAGTGGGGACCTCGCGGGCACCCCGTTCCTCACCGGCGTACGCGAACTCCTCTACCAGCGCGCCATGCCCCGCACCACCGCCCACCTCCAGGTGGTCACCTCCGAGCTGGGCGACCGCGCGGCCCTGGCCGGAGCCGCCCGCATGGTCGTCGACCACCTCTACTCACCGGACCGCGCCGACGCGCGCCTCGCGGCCGCCGCAACGGCCCGCGACGGCGCCTGAACGCCGCCGCCTCGCCACACCCACAGCAGAACGACGGAGAGCACCATGTCCACCGCCCCCCTCGCAGACACCTGGTCCGAACAGCCGGTACGGGTCGGCCTCGTGGGCGCCGGCCCCTGGGCCCGCGCCATGCACGCCCGGGTGCTGGCCACCGGCCCGGAGACCGAACTGACGGCCGTCTGGGCCCGGCGCCCCGAGGCCGCGGCCGAGGTGGCCGGCCCCTACGGCGCGCCGGTCGCGGGCTCCTTCGAGGAACTCCTCGACCGCTGCGAGGCCGTCGCCTTCGCCGTGCCTCCGGCCGTGCAGGCGACCCTCGCCCCGCGGGCCGCGGCGGCGGGTCGCGCCCTCCTGCTGGAGAAGCCGCTCGGCCCGGACCTCGACACGGCCCGCGCGGTGGCGGACGCCGTCCGCGAGCACGGAGTGGTCTCGCAACTCGTCCTGACGAAGCGTTACCACCCGGCCACCCGCGCCTTCCTCGCCGAGGCCGCCACCCGTGAGGTGACGGGGGCGCGCTCCTGCTATCTGCACGGGGCCTTCCTCGGCGGCGAGTTCGCCACGTCGTGGCGCCTGGAGCACGGAGCGCTGCTCGACCTCGGCCCGCACCTGCTGGACATCCTCGACAGCGCGGTCGCACCCATCGTCTCCGTGCGGGCGACCGGGGACCCGCGCCGCTGGATCGAGCTGACCTGCGAGCACGAGAACGGCGCGGTCAGCCAGGCCTCGCTCTCGGGGAGCGTGAGTCTTCCCCGGGCCAGGACCCGGGTCGAACTCTTCGGGCCCGGCGAGGAGTTGGTCTATGACACCGCCGGAATCGACCACGAGGAGTGCTGGCCGGTCCTGCGCCGGGAGTTCGCCACCGCCGTACGGACCGGCGTGGGCACCGGCATCGACGCGGCGCGCGGCCTGCACATCCAGAAGCTGCTCGACCGGGCGGCGCGCGACGGCCGCTGAGGTTCCGCGGCCGACCGGGGTGTGGCGCCCGAGCCGTACGCACTCGAAACGGCGGAAGGCGCTCCACGGTTACCCGGGCCGGCGAACGCCCTCTGGAAGGGCCCCCGTTCGGGCGCCGTCGTTCTCCGCGCCTGCGGTTCCGCGCCCGACCTGGCCCGGGCCGGGCGCCTGGTGCGCTGCCGTCCCGAAGCGCGCCAGGTAGTGCCACACCTTCTTGACCGCCTGCGGATCGTGCCGGCCCGTTCTCGCCGCGTCCCCGACGATGCGCGGATCGAGCACGCCGTCCACGGCGATCCGCCCGGCCAGGTCGACGTACTCCTGCCCACGGTAGTCGTGGTGACCACGGAGCGCGTCGGCCTCGAGCCGCAGCCCCGGATGCCACTCCACGGCACAGCCCAGGCGCAGAGCCGCGGACTCGACCTCGGTGCCCCGGAAGGAGGGATCCAGGACCAGCGCCTCCACGTGGCTGTTCAGGTCGACCGGGCCGTGCACCTGGGCCTCGATGTAGTCGTCGAGATCGTCCGGGCTGTCGGCGAGTGCCGTCCCGATGAGCCCCAGCCGGTCGGCCACACCGAAATGGACGGGTTCCAGGAAGCTGTCGGGGTAGCAGAAGGTGGTCCGCCCCAGCGTCCCGGCCGTCAGCCGGAAGTGCGCCGAGCCGAACCGGGGCGCCGCGCCGACAGGCTTGAGACGGAAGTTCAGCGCTCCGTAGACCGGACGCTCGTGAGCGGGCGCCGCGTCGTACGCGCCGTCGAAGATCCGGCTCTCCCAACGCCACCGGTCCCCGCCGGGAACTGCGGTCAGCCCGCCGTTGCCGGTCCCCGTGACGAACTGCGAGAGGTACACGCCGTCCTCGGCCATCGCCTCCAGGACCGTCCCGCCACGCATCGTTCGGTCCGGGTGGAAGTTGAGGGTCACCCGCAGTGCCGGGTCCGCCGGCGGGCCCGAGGAGAGTTCCGCGACATGCTGCAGGGCGTGTTCCTGAGGTGTCCGTGAGGCCGTGGGATACATCCGCACAGTGTCCCCGTTCCTGGCCGCCGAGGCACCTGGATTGCCGGACGGGCGCGGCTGTCGCGGGGCGGCCCCTCGCGGGATCCCGCCCCGGCCCGCCGCCCGGGGCGCCGGCCCGCCGCGAAGGTCCCTCGGCCGAACCGGATTTCGGTGTCCCGGGCCCGTAACAAGCCATGCCTCTGGCCGAAACACGCCGAACCTACCGTCCAAGCGTCGAAACGGTATACCAAACGGGAGGTCTCGTGGCCACGACTACGGGTGCGGCGGAGCGGCGCGGATCGGCGCGCGGTCAGGACGGTCCGCTCGGCGAGGAGTACGAGCACGAGCCGGTACCGGCAGAGGCACGGCGAGGAATGCTCTCCGTGTCCGCGGTGTGGTTCGGCTTTCCGATGAACCTGGGCAACGCGGTGTTCGGCGGAGTCATCGTCCACAGCCTCGGCCTCGCCCGCGGGGCGGCGGCGATCGTCCTCGGCAACCTCGTCCTCTTCGCCTACGTCGGCGCCCTGAGCTGGCTTGCGGGACGCACGGGTGAGAACTTCTCCCACCAGGCCGCCCGCACGTTCGGCACTCTCGGCAGCCGGATCCCCGCCGGTTTCCTCTCCACGGTCGTCATCGGCTGGTACTCCTTCCAGATCGGCCTGAGCGGGACCACGCTCCAGGAGGCCCTCGGGTGGGCGCCGCTGCTCGGTGCGCTGGCCGGGGGAGTGTTCTACACGGTGCTGACCGTCCTCGGGATCCGCGCCCTCTCGCTGATCGGTCTCGTCGCCACACCGCTGTTCGTCGTGCTGGCCGGTGTGGCCCTCTGGTTCGGCGTGACCGAGGGCGGCGCCTCACTCGGGCAGGCCTGGTCGTACGAGGGCACCGGACACGCCCTCTCCTTCGGCGCGGCCATGAGCATCGTGATCGCGGGCTTCTCCGACTCCGGGACCATGACCGCCGACTTCACCCGCTGGGCGCGCGACGGCCGGGCCGCGGTCGTCGCGGCGAGCTGCGCCTTCCCCTTCGCCAACAGCGTCGCCTATCTGATCGGCGGGTTCGTCGTGGCTGTCGGGGGCGCCGTGGACCCCGCCGTCAACGGCGGCGGTTTCCTCGGGCTTCTCACCGGGCACGGCCCCCTGCTGACGACGGTCGCGGTGGTGTTCGTCTTCGTGAACCTCGGCTCGGTCGCCTCGCACTGTCTCTACAACGGAGCCGTCGGCTGGTCCGCGATCACTCCGCTCCGGATGCGCCCCCTGGCGATCGTCCTGAGCGTGGTGGGCCTGGTCGCCGCGCTCACCGGGGTCTGGAGCCTCTTCCTCGACTGGCTGAATCTGCTGGGCATCTTCGTACCGCCCATCGGCGCCGTGCTGATCATGGACCAGCTCGTCCTGCGACGGCGTACGGCGGGGCGTGAGCCACGCGCCTACCGCCCGTCCGCGCTCGCCGCGTGGGCCGCCGGGGCGGGTGCCGCGACGGTGGCCCACTACCTGGTGCCGGGCTCGGTCGACGCGGTCGTCGGCATGGCCGTCGCCTGCGGGGTCCACTACGCCCTGGAGCGCTCTGCCGCCGTCCCGGCGGCCCGGACCGCCTGACCGATCCGCCCCGCCCGCCGCACCGAGGAGTGCACCACATGGACCGCGCCGCACGCGACGAGATCTGCCGTATGTCCGCCACCGAACTGGCCGCCCGTATACGAAAGTCCGAACTGTCACCCCTGGAAGCCGTGGACGCGGTCCTGGACCGGACGGACGACGCCGACACCGAACTGCACGCCTACTGCACGACCGTCCCGGACCAGGCGCGCGAACGCGCCCGCCGTATCGGTGAGCGGCTGGCGCACGGCGAGGACGTCGGACCGCTCGCGGGCGTGCCGATGGGGGTGAAGGACCTGATCACCACCCGGGGCATCCGCACCACCTCGGGCTCGCCCGCCTACGAGGACTTCGTGCCCGACGAGGACGACATCGTGGTGGAACGCGTCCTGGGCGCCGGGGCGGTCGTCCTCGGCAAGACCAATGCCACGGAGTTCGGATACAGCGCGGTGGGCCACAACCCGCTGTTCCCCACCACGCGCAACCCCTGGAACACCGCGATGACTCCCGGTGGTTCGAGCGCGGGGTCCGCCGCCGCGGTCGCCGCCGGGCTCGGCCCCGTGGCCCTCGGTTCCGACGGGGGCGGTTCGGTGCGGGTGCCGGCCGCGCACTGCGGGCTGGTCGGCTTCAAGGCCGCCATGGGGAGGGTCCCCGTGTGGCCCGGCTGCCGGGACGAGCGCTATCCGGGCGTCTCGGGGTGGGAGTCCCTCGAGCACATCGGGCCTCTGACCCGCACCGTCGCGGACGCCGCACTCATGATGTCGGTACTGGCCGGGCCCGATCCGCGTGACCGGCACTCGATCCCGTGCGACGACGTCGACTGGACGGACAGGGCACGGGGCACGGGCACGAGCGGTCTGCGGGTCGCCTACAGCGCCGACCTCGGCTACCTCGCGGTCGACCCGGAGGTCCGCCGCGTCGTGGGCGCGGCGGTCGAGGTCCTGGAGAGGGACCTCGGCTGCCGTGTCGACGCGGTCGACCCGGGGTGGGACGACCCCTCCGAGGCGTTCGCCGCGCTCATCGCGGCGGAGACCGACCTGACGGGCATGCGGCGTCTGGCCGACACGTACGGCGAACGGATGTCGCCCCATCTGGTGGCCATGATGCGACGGCCCTGGAGGGCCGAGGAGTTCACCGACGCCAACATGGTCCGCAAGGCGGTCGTCAACCGAACGGCACGGCTGATGTCCGCCTACGACCTTTTCGTCACCCCGACGGCGGCGGTACCTCCTTTCGCCGTCGGCATCCAGGGGCCCGAACTCATCGACGGGCGGGTCGTGGCGGACACCGCCTGGACCGGGTTCACCTTCCCGGCCAACCTCACCGGGCAGCCGGCGGTGAGCGTCCCCGCAGGCTGGACCGGGGACGGGCTGCCGGTCGGCATGCAGATCGTGGGGCGTCACCTCGCCGACGCCCAGGTCCTGCGCGTGGCGGCGGCGTTCGAACGTGCGGCGCCCTGGGCCCACAGGTGGCCGGACGGCCCTTGGGACCGGGGTCAGAGGGCGCCGGAGGAGTCCGAGCCGTCGAACAGGAGGCGCAGCGCCACCTCCCGGTAGTGGCGTA
This sequence comes from Streptomyces sp. NPDC059166, assembly GCF_042755185.1. Classification (NCBI taxonomy): domain Bacteria; kingdom Bacillati; phylum Actinomycetota; class Actinomycetes; order Kitasatosporales; family Streptomycetaceae; genus Streptomyces; species Streptomyces sp. NPDC059166. Next base: position 179,145 of record NZ_JBHZCI010000007.1, read on the forward strand.
CGTGGCTCAGCGCACGGGCGGCCGCCGCTTCGGCGTCGGCCGCCGCGACGGTCTCGTAGATTCGGCGGTGCTCCTCCCACACCGAGGCGGGGTCGTCGATCTGGTGGAACAGCCATCGCAGCCGTCCTTCCAGAGGTTCCAGCGTCCTGGCGAGGAGGTCGTTGCCGGCGATCTCCACGATGTACTGGTGGAAGGCCGTGTTGGCGCGGGACACACGCTCCGGCCGGCCGGAGTCGGTCGCCTTGCGGGCGCTCTCCAGCAGCCTCCGCAACTGCCGTAGTTGCGCCTCGTCCGCGCGTTCCGCGGCGCGGCGCACGGCGAGCACCTCCAGCGCCTCGCGCAGATCGAACAGGTTCAGGACGTCGCGGCGTGAGAGCTGTTTGACCACGATCCGGCGCGGTGACAGCGCCTCGAGGAACCCTTCTCCCATCAGGATGCGGATCGCCTCGCGCGCCGGGATCCGGGAGACGCCGAACTCCTCGGCCACATCCCGCTCGACGAGGCGGTCGCCCGGCCCCAGCCGCCCGGTGATGATCTGGTCGCGGATCCCCTCACAGACCTGGTCCCGCAGCCAGCCCGTCCCCGTGGAGTTCCCCACCGGTGACTGTTCCTCTGTCATGTGTTCTCCCTGCAAAGAAGTCCTCACGGTATACCAAACCCTTGACCCCGGCGGGGTGCGCCCGCCATTGTTTGGTATGCCATAGCGACGAAGTTGCACGTCAGCACGTACCCGAATTCCGCCGATTCGAGGTTCCGCCATGCCGCCAGCTCACCCTTCCCCTACGCCGGACGCCCCTGCGCAGGACGCCCCGACGGACTCACCGGGAGCCCCGCACGGGATCCGGCCCACCCGCACACGCTGGAAGGTGTTCGTCCTCCTGCTCGCCGTCGTGTCGCTCAACTACATCGACCGGGGCTCCATGTCCGTGGCTCTGCCTCTCATCACCGAGGACCTCCACCTCTCCAAGGAGGTCACCGGCTTCGTCCTCAGCGCCTTCTTCTGGACGTACGCCCTGATGCAGATCCCCAGCGGCCGGCTCATCGACCGCTACGGCCCCCGGGTGATGGCGGGCGGAGCCTGCGTCGGCTGGGGTTTCGCCACCGGGCTGACCGGCGTGGCCACCGGCGTCGGTTCCCTGCTCGGGTTCCGTCTGCTGCTCGGTGCCGTGGAGGCACCCGTCATGCCGGCGGGCGGCAAACTCAACGCGCAGTGGCTGCCCGCGAAGGAGCGAGGCCGCGGCGCGGTCCTGATGGACGGCGGCGCGCCACTCGGTTCCGCCCTGGGCGGGATCGCGATCTCCGGCCTCATCTCCTGGACCGGGAGCTGGCGCATCAGTTTCGTGGTCGCAGGAGCCCTGACCCTGGGCTTCGGCCTCGTCGCCCTGTGGTTCCTCCGCGACACGCCGCGCGCCCATCGCGGCGTGAACGAGGCGGAAGCCGCGTACATCGAGGAAGCCCACGCCGCCGAGGACGCCGACTCCGCCGGGACCGACAGGCGCGGACGGCTGTCCGACTACCTGAAGTACCGCTCCTTCTGGGGCATGTGCCTGGGCTGGACGGGCTTCAACGGCGTCTTCTACGGCATCCTCACGTGGGGCCCGCTCTACCTCTCGGAGACCAAGGGCTTCGACATCAAGTCCATCGGCTGGTCCACCCTGGTCATCTTCGGCGCAGGATTCGTCGGTGAACTCACCGGCGGATGGCTCTCCGACCACTGGCAGGCGGCCGGAGCAGGGGCGAACAGGGTCATGCGCACCCTGATGGGCATCGCGGGCGCCGTCGTCGTCGCGGGCCTCCTCGGCGTGGTCCTCGTCCCCGACGCCATGACCGCCGTCACCCTGCTCGCCGTGGTCCTGTTCTTCCTCCGCTGGGCAGGGCTGTACTGGTCGCTGCCCTCGATCCTGGGCGGACGCGCCAACGCCGGTCTCGTCGGCGCGGCCATGAACCTCTCGGGCAACATCGCCGGCATCGTCACACCGATCGTCGTCGGCTTCGTCGTCGGCGCCACCGGCTCCTACACCTGGGCGCTGCTCTACTTCGTCGGCGCCGGAGCCCTGTTCACCGTCTCGTCCCTCGTCATCGACTACTCCAGGAGGCTCGCGGTCCGATGAGCAGCCACACACCCCCTCGGCTCGGCATGCTGACCCCTTCGTCCAACACCTGCCTGGAGCCGGAGACATACGCCCTGCTGCACGGCACCTCCGCCGCGACCGCGCACTTCGCCCGCGTCCCGGTCACCAGGATCGCGCTCGACGGCGACAGCGACGCGCAGTTCGACCCCGGCCCCATGCTGGAGGCGGCGCACCAGCTCGCCGACGCCGATGTGGACGTCATCGCCTGGAACGGGACCTCCGGATCCTGGCTGGGTCCCGACCGCGACCGCGCCCTCACCCGCGCGATCACCGAAGCCACCGGTATCCCGGCCACCACCTCCACCCTGGCCCTGCTCGACGCGTGCGCCGCGTACGGCGTGACACGGCTCGGCCTCGCCCTCCCGTACACCCGGGACGTCTGCGAGCGAATCGTGAAGACCTATGCGGACGAGGGCATCGAGTGCGTCATGGCCGAACCCTTCGGCACGGATGACAACGAGGCCTTCGCCCGCATACCGGCCTCCGACGTCGCCGCGCAGATCGAGCGCGCCGCACGGGACGACGTGCACGCCGTCGCGGTCGTCTGCACGAATGTCCACGGAGCGCAGCTGGCGGACCCGCTCGAACAACGGCTGGGACTGCCGGTCTTCGACTCGGTGACCGCGACACTCTGGAAGGCCCTGCGGCTCGCGGGCGTCGCGCCGGCGCTCCCCGGCCGCGGCGATCTCCTGCGCTCGGGCAGTCTGCGTGCCCTGATCGGGGAGACACTCGCGCTGCTCCTCGCCGAGACCGGAGCCGACCGCACCACCTTCCGCGCCGATCTGCCGGAACACGGGCTCCACGTCGACGTCACGGCGGGGGAGGAGCTCCGCCCGGGGGTGCGTCCGATCCGCCGTGACGCCTCACTCGACCAGCGCCGCCTCAACACCGTCGAGTGGCTCGAACACCATCGCCGCCCCCTGGTCCAGCCGGGCTTCGCCGCGGAACCACACCCGCCCGCGGCGCTCGTCGACGTCTACGGGGTCCGTGCCCAGATGCTCGCGCCCGTGGAGACCGACGGTGCCATGACCGGATGGATCTCCGTCCACAGTCTCCGGGAGCGGGACTGGACGGACACCGACACGACGGCCCTCGAGACAGCCGCCACCCGCATCCGCACCGCCCTGTGAACAAGGAGATCCGCATGAAGGACATCAAGATCGCTCTCGGTGTGGACGTGGACGCCGTCGCCGGATGGCTCGGTTCCTACGGTGGGGAGGACTCGCCGAACGACATCCAGCGCGGTGTCTTCGCCGGTGAGATCGGCACCCCCCGTCTCCTCAAGCTGTTCGAACGCCACTCCATCCGGACCTCCTGGTTCATCCCCGGCCATTCGATCGAGACCTTCCCCGAGCAGACCCGCATGATCGTCGAGGCCGGGCACGAGGTCGGTGCGCACGGCTACTCGCACGAGAACCCCGTGGCCATGTCCCCGCAGCAGGAGGAGGACGTGCTGGCCAGGTCGGTCGAACTGATCGAGGAGTTCACCGGGCGCAGGCCGAGGGGATACGTCGCTCCCTGGTGGGAGATGTCGGAGTCCACCGCCGCGCTCCTCCACAAGTACGGCTTCTCCTACGACCACTCCCAGAACTACCGCGACTTCACCCCCTTCTACGCCCGGGTCGGCGACTCCTGGACGAAGATCGACTACTCCCGGCAGGCCGAGGACTGGATGAAGCCGCTCGTCCACGGCCACGAGGTCGACCTGGTCGAGTTCTGCGGCAACTGGTACGTCGACGACCTCCCGCCGATGATGTTCAACAAGCACTCCCACAACAGTCACGGCTATGTGTCACCGCGTGCGCTGGAGCAGGACTGGAAGGACCAGTTCGACTGGGTGCACCGCGAGCTGGACTACGCCGTCGTGCCGGTCACCCTCCACCCGGACGTGTCGGGCCGGCCGCAGGTCCTGCTCATGCTCGAGCGGTTCATCGCCTATGTGTCGGCCTTCGAGGGCGTGTCCTTCTGCACTCTGGAGGACGCGGCGGACGACTTCCGCCGGCGCTTCCCCTTCGAAGGCAGGGAACGCCCCGCCGACATGCGCTGACCCCGGCCGCCGTGGTGTCCCGCGTCACGACGGTGCTGTCGGTGAGGCTCCACCCGGCATCGACGGTGTGCCCCGGCGGCCCCTGGCCGGACGGCCCGAGGTGTGCGCCGGGACCGGCCCCACGCGCCGGGACCGGCCCCACGCGCCGGGACCGGCCCCACGCGTCAGGAATGGTCCCGCGCGTCAGGAGCGTCGGAGGTGTCGCGCACGGGCGTGTCCTCGACGCGGGACCCCGGTGCGCCGCGTCCCGGTGCGGCCGGGCTGTGCGCGTGCTGGGCGGGTGCCTGCCCGGCCCCGGCTCCGACGCCCGCCGCGGGGATGCGCAGAACGAGCATGGCGACGTCGTCGCCGCTCGGGTCGATGCGTTCCAGGAGCTCGTCCAGGAACTCCTCGACGTCGCGGCCGGCCAGGGCCGAGGCATGCCCGCGCAACGTCTCGAGCCCGGCCTCCAGGTCGCGGTCGCGGCTTTCGACGAGGCCGTCGGTGTAGAGCAGGAGGGTGGACCGGGGCGGGAGGTCGGCGCGCGCGTCGGGCCATCCGAGCCCCAGGTGCAGGGCCGAGCTGAGGCCGAGGAGCGGCCCGTGCCCGGCGTCGAGGAACGTGGCCTCCCCGTCCGGGGTGACCAGAAGCGGCGGTGGGTGGCCGGCGTTGACCCATCGGAGCTGCCAGGGCCCGCCCTCCGGGCCCTCGACGCGCCCGAAGACGCAGGTGGCCATGGGGGCGTCACTGGTGTGGGTCATCGCCTCGTCCAGCCGGCGCATGATCAGGCTCGGGGGCTCCGTCCGGTCCCACGCCAGGGCGCGCAGCATGTTGCGCACCTCGGCCATGTGGGCCGCGGCCTTGAGGTCATGGCCGACCACGTCGCCGATCACCATCGTCAGGACCCCGTCGCTCAGCAGGAACGAGTCGTACCAGTCCCCGCCCACCTCGGCGGCGCTCTCGGCGGGACGGTAGCGCGCTGCCATCGTCAGGTGGTCGACCTGCGGCAGCGGGGTGAGGAGCTGGCGCTGCATGGTCTCGGCCATGTGGCGCTGCTGCTCGAACAGCTCCGCGGCTTCCAGGACGAGGCCGGCGCGGCGTCCGATGTCGGCGAGCACGAAGACCTCGGCCTCCGTGTAGGAGGACCCAGGCGGGACACGGGCCACGGTCAGTGCGCCGAGGACCTGACGCCGTGTGTGCAGCGGCACCACGACCGCGCAGGCACCGCCCAGCCGGTCGAACAGTTCCCGGTGCGCCCTCGCGAGCGGGCTGTCGGCCGGCTCCGCGAGGGCGTCCGCGTCGAGCACGACGGTCTCCGCGTTCCGCAGTGCCTGGATCGCCTTCGAGCGGGTGGACTCGGGCAACGGCGGCAGCGGGCCCATGAGTGCGTCCGCCGTCTCCTGGGCGAGGGAGGAACGCACCGCCACCCGGCGCATCGCACCCGTGTCCCCCGGCGAGCGCAGGTCGATCGCCGCCCAGTCGCCCATGTCGGGCACGAGCAGGCCGGCCAGCTTCCTGAGCGTCTCGGCGGGGCCCGAGGGGGAGATGAGGACCGAGGACACCTCGGCCACCATCGTCAGCCGGGCGGTGAGTCCTTCCAGAGCGGCGAGGTAGGCCGCCGTCTGCTCGGCGGCGTCCCGGTGCAGGCTGAAGTCGTGGAAGACGATCACCATGCCTTCCGGATGCCCCTCGTGGCGCAGGGGTGTGGCCGCCCAGATGACGGGTACCAGGCTGCCGTCACCGCGCAGGAACAGTTCCTCGGTGCCCTCGGCCGGTCGGTCGCTCTCCAGCACCGCCAGCAGACCGCACTCGCTCCGCGGGATCGTCCCGCCGTCGCGCCCACGATGCAGCAGATCGTGAAGGTCGTGACCGAGCATCGCGTCCCTCGGCCGGCCGAGGAGCCGTGCCGCGCGGGGATTGCACGCGGTGAGACGGCCGGTCATGTCGGTGACGAAGACCCCGGCCCCCAGGCTGTCGAAGACCGTACGCATGAAGTCGACCTCGAGCAGCCCGTCCCGGGACCTCATCGTCCGGCCCTCACCGGTCCGGTGCGCCGGCCCCCGCCGCCCGGGCCCGCCGCGCGCACGTCCCTCGGACCACGGCGTGGGAGGCGTACGGGCGCCCGGTCCGAAGCAGGGGGCGCGGTCTGCCGGATCATGCGCTCACGCCTTCCGCCTCTTGACCTGTGCGGGCCCCTCCGGTCGTCCGGGCGAGGCCGCCGGGCGCACCCGTGGCACCACGGCATCAGCTCATCATTCATCCGGCGCGCCCGTTCCGCCGCTCGGGAGAGCCCACCGGTCCGCCGGCCGGGACCCTCCTCGGGCTCATCCGCTCCCGGCGGCCCCGGAACCGCCTCCGGCGCACGCGGAGCCGTGGAGCCGGTGCGCCGGAGGCATAACGGGCGCACAGCGGGTAGGCGACCGCACGACGGAGACCGTGCACCACCTCCACGGGCCGCCGCACCCTCCGGTCCCGCGGTTCCGGGCCCGCCGCCGCCCAGGGTCTCTCCGGGTGCGGAGGCGGACGGAGGAACAGAGGATGCGAAGGGTGGCGAGCCCCGGTGGGCGGCCCCGTCGTGACCAGAAGCGACATCCGAGGGAGACAGACCATGGCGCCCGAGCGATCCACCTCCGGCAGCATCGCATCCCGTGATCCTCGACTTGCCCTGCCGGTGGCCGGCCGGGCGGGCTGGAGCGACGTGGACGTGCGGGCGGTCGACACCGTCAGGGTGCTGGCCGCCGACGCCGTCCAGAAGAAGGGCAACGGCCACCCCGGCACGGCGATGAGCCTGGCGCCACTCGCCTACCTGCTGTTCCAGCAGGTCATGCGCCACGACCCGGCCGACGACCGGTGGCTGGGCCGGGACCGGTTCGTCCTCTCGTGCGGTCACACCAGCCTCACCCTCTACATCCAGCTCTACCTGGCCGGCTACGGCCTGGAGATGGACGACCTGAAGGCCCTGCGCACCTGGGGGTCGGCCACCCCCGGCCACCCCGAGTACCAGCACACCCGCGGCGTCGAGATCACCACCGGCCCGCTGGGGCAGGGGATGGGCGCCTCCGTCGGAATGGCGATGGCCGCGCGCCGTGAGCGCGGTCTGCTCGACCCCGAGGCGGCGCCGGGCACCAGCCCCTTCGACCACCACGTCTACGTCCTGGCCTCGGACGGCGACATGATGGAGGGCGTCGCCTCCGAGGCCGCGTCGCTGGCCGGTCATCAGCAGCTCGGCAACCTCGTGGCCTTCTACGACTCCAACCAGATCTCCATCGAGGACGACACCGACATCTCGTTCAGCGAGGACGTCCCGGCACGCTTCGCCGCCTACGGATGGCACGTGCAGACCGTGGACTGGACCCGCACCGGTGACTACGTCGAGGACGTCGACGCCCTGCTCGCGGCGATCGAGGAGGCGAAGGCGGAGCGGTCCCGGCCCTCGCTGATCATGCTCCGTACGATCATCGGCTGGCCGGCCCCCACGAAGCGGAACACCGGCAAGGCCCACGGCGCGGCCCTGGGCGACGACGAGGTCGCGGGGACCAAGAGCCTCCTCGGCTTCGACCCCGAGGAGTTCTTCCCGATCGAGGACGACGTCCTCGCCCACACCCGGGCGGTCGCGGAGCGCGGCAGGCAGGCACGGGAGGCCTGGGACCGCGCCTACGAGGACTGGCGGTCCGCCCACCCGGAGCGGGCCGAGCTGCTCGACCGCCTGCGCAAGCAGCAACTGCCCGACGGCTGGACCGGAGCCCTGCCGGAGTTCCCCGCCGACGCGAAGGGCATGGCCACGCGCAAGGCGTCCGGTGAGGTGCTCAACGCCCTGGCGCCGGTGCTGCCGGAACTGTGGGGCGGCTCGGCGGACCTCGCGGGCAGCAACAACACCACCATGGACGGCGTCCCCTCGTTCGTCCCCGAGAACCGCCAGACCAAGGAGTTCGCCGGAGGCCCGTACGGGCGGACGCTGCACTTCGGCATCCGTGAACACGCCATGGGCGCCGTGCTCAACGGCATCGCGCTGCAGAGCCTGACCCGCCCCTACGGCGGTACGTTCCTCACCTTCAGCGACTACATGCGTCCCGCGGTCCGCCTGGCCGCGCTCATGCAGCTCCCCGCCACCTACGTGTGGACCCACGACTCCATCGGGCTGGGCGAGGACGGCCCCACCCACCAGCCCGTCGAGCACCTGGCGGCGCTCCGCGCCATCCCGGGCCTCGACGTCGTACGACCCGGCGACGCCAACGAGACCACCGTCTGCTGGCGGACCATCCTCGAGCACACCGACCGCCCTGCCGGACTCGTCCTGACACGGCAGAACGTGCCGGTGCTCGACCGCGGCGACGGCGTCCACGCCGCCGCCGACGGCGCGGCCCGTGGCGCGTACGTCCTGGTCGATGCCGCGGGGAGCGCCCCCGACGTCATCCTCGTGGCGACCGGCTCCGAGGTGCAGATCGCCCTCGACGCACGCAAGCTGCTGGCCGACGAGGGACTGGCCGTCCGTGTGGTCTCGATGCCCTGCCGCGAATGGTTCGCACAGCAGCCGCGGGCCTACCAGGACGACGTGCTTCCGCCCGACGTCCGTGCCCGCGTCAGCGTCGAGGCGGCCGTGGGCCAGGGCTGGCGCGAGGTCGTGGGCGACGCGGGGCGGATCGTCAGCCTCGAACACTACGGCGCCTCGGCCGACTACGAGCGCCTCTACGAGGAGTTCGGCATCACCGCCGACGCGGTCGCAGCGGCGGCACGCGCCTCCGTCCGCGACGCGGTTCAGCCGCCCAGGCCGGGTGGGCAGCGGGGCTGAACCGCGGCGGCGGAACCCCGGCGGACCGGGCGGCGCGTTCGGCCACGGAGCCGGCGCGACCCCGGTCCGCTCCCGTTCCGGCGGACGACGGCCGGCAGGTCACGCGCCGCCCCCGGGCCGTCGGCGGCGAGCGGGGGACGCGGGGCCACTCGGGCTCCCTGCCGTGGCGGGCCCGGGGCCCGCCGAGGACAAGGCCGCAGGTGCCTGCCTCCGGGCCTCAGCCCATCTGCCGCCGCACCAGCTCGTGGAGCCGCCCGCCCGTGTCCGCCAGCAGTTCGGCCGGAGGCCCCTCCTGCACGACACGGCCGTCCGCCATGACGATCACACGGTCCGCGTCCATCACCGTGGAGAGCCGGTGAGCGATCACGACCCGGGTGGCGCGCAGGGCACGGGTGCTCTCGATGACGGTGCGCTGGGTCTCGTTGTCGAGTGCGCTGGTGGCCTCGTCGAAGAAGAGGATCCGGGGGCGCCGCACGAGCGCCTGGGCGATCATCAGCCGCTGACGCTGACCTCCCGAGATCGAGCCGCCCCCGGAGATCATCGTGTGGAGCCCCATCGGCATGCGCTTGATGTCCTCGGCCAGCCCCGCCATCGCCGCGGCCTCCCACACCTCCTCCTGGCTGAACACCTCTGCACCGCAGATGCAGTCCAGGATGGACCCCGACAACGGCTGGGCGTTCTGCAGGACCACCCCGCACTGGCGGCGTACCGCCGCCTGATCCAGCGAGGCCAGGTCCTGGCCGTCGTGGAGGACGCTGCCGGAGACCGGCCGGTCGAAGCCGATGAACAGCCTGAGCAGCGTCGACTTGCCGCAGCCGCTGGGGCCCACGATCGCCACGAACTCGCCGGGGCGCACGGACAGGGACACCTCGTCCAGGACGAGCGGACCGTCGTCGGAGTAGCGGAAGCTGACGCCGCGGGCCTCGATCTCCCCGGACAGCGTGCCCGGCTGGGTGCTCGCCGCCCGCACCTCCGGCATCGCGTCGAGGACGGGCCTGATCTGTTCGAACATCGGCAGTACCGCCGCGGCGGACACGAAGGCCCCGGTGAGCTGGGTGACGGCCGTCAGGAGCATCGTCACCGAGGTGTTGAAGGTCAGGAACTCACCGGCGGTGAGCGAGCCGCGCGCCGGACCCGCCAGGAGAACGAAGACGATCAGCGAACACAGCGGCAGATAGACGGCGTTGAGCACGGTCGTGAGGTTCTTGATCCGGCCGGCCCGCTTCTGGAGCTCACGGCTGCGGGCGAACTGCGCCGCCCACGCCCCGTAGGCGAAGCTCTCCGCCGCCGCGACCCGCAGCTTGGGCAGTCCGCGCAGGGTCTGGAACGCCTGGTTGTTGAGCTTGTTCCCCAACTCGACCAGACGGCGCTGCCAGCGGAGCTCCCACAGGCCCATCGTGAGGAACACCCCGGCGATGACCACCAGCATGGCGACTGCGACGAGGGCGAGCGGCACACTGAACCAGAGCAGCAGACCGAGGTTCATCAGCCCGAGCGTGCCGGCCTGCACCACGACGGGTCCCGTACCGGACAGCACCCGGCGGATCGTGCTCACGCCCATCGCGGCGCTCGCCAGTTCCCCGGTGGATCGCTCGGCGAAGAATCTCGTGGGCAGGCGCAGCAGCCGGTCCCAGACCGCGGGCTGGAGCGTGCTCTCGATGCGCCCCTCCATCCTCAGGATCGTGAGGTTCTGCAACAGCATGAAGGCAGCCGAGACGACCCCGGCGATGATGACGGCCAGCGACACCTGCACGATGAGCGCGGTCTGAGCGCTGGGGACGTACACGCCCAGCACCTTGCCCGTGGCGATCGGGACGAGTGAACCGAGCGCGACCGTCACCAGACCCGCCAGCGCCAGGTTCCGCAGGTCGCCACGGGTGCCGAACAGTGCGAAGCGCAGCAACTGCCGCTTTCTCAGCGGCTGCTCGGGGAGCGGCCGGTAGAACATCACCGCGCGCTCCTCGAACTCACCGGCCGAGGAAGCGCCCAGGCGGCTGCGCCGCCCGGTCAGCGGGCTCACCGCCTCGTAGCGGCCACGGCGCCAGAGCAGCGCGACGGGTGCCCCGGAAACGGCGCGACGTCCCACCAGGGGACCGGAGTTCTCCCGCCACCAGCGCCCGTCCAGCCGCACCGCCCGGGTCCGTACGCGCGAGGCGACCGCGACGCGTTCGACGGGATCCGTCCGATCACCCGCCACTCCGCCCGCCGAGGGCTCGGCCAGGACGATCCCGGAGTCCCGTGCCACCAGGCGGCAGGCCGCGTACACGGCGTCGTCCGACGCCCCCGGCGTGCGCGGCGCGCCCTTCCCCGGCCCGCTGATCGAGGTGAGCAGTGCCTGATCGGCCTCCCTCCGGACGGTCTCCCCGGCCTTCAGGCCGGCCGCGGTCCGGTCCTCGTGAGCCCGCTCCAGCTGTTCGATCCAGCGGTCCAGCGCGGAGAGCAGCCGGTACTGCTGGTTGACCATCCCCTGCCACATGTCCGGGTCGACGAGCAGGTCACCCGCGGCCTCCGCGCTGAACGCGGCGCCGTACTGGACACTGCCGGGCGAGACCGGCAGCCACAGGACGTCGTCGTCCCCCACGCCGTCCTCGACGCCCGCCCGGCCGTCCAGCGGGGCCTCGAACAACACCCTGTGACTGCGGCCCACCCCGAGCGAGAAGGCGTGCTCCAGCAGGCTCAGGGTGGTGTCCCCGGTGTCGTAGCTGCTGCGGTACTGGCCCTCGTACGCCTCCTGCCCCGCGTACTCCGGGCGGTACAGCTCACGCAACGGGATGCGGCGGAGCGCGCACTCCTGGAGCGGCCGGCCGACGAGGGTGTGCTGCGGGCCCTCGACCGGACCGAGCACGAGGGTCCCCGGCTCCAGCCTGCCCAGGAAGTGCCAGTGCCCCCGCACCGACGCGTCGACCGCGAACAGGTCGAGGGCACCGCCCACGACCAGCCAGAGGACCTGCGGACCCTCCAGGGAGACGCTCCGCATCCCGGTGCGGTCGACCGGCTCCCCGAGGGCGCCCAGGGCGCCGATGACGGGGTCGTGTCCGGGAGCCTCCGGGCTCGCGAGGTGATGAACCGACGTCAACTCAGTGCTCCCTGACCAGATCGGCGTACGCCCCGCCCGCTGCCACCAGATCCTCGTGGCGCCCGCGTTCCACGACCGTCCCGTGGTCCAGGACGACGATCTCGTCGCTGTCGCGGACGGTGCTCAGCCGGTGTGCGATGACAACGCAGGCACAGCCGCGACGGCGCAGGTTGTCGATGATGATCCGTTCGGTCTCCGCGTCCAGTGCGCTGGTGACCTCGTCCAGCACCAGGATGCTGGGGCGGCGCACGAGCGCACGGGCGATCTCCAGCCGCTGGCGCTGCCCGCCGGAGAAGTTCCGGCCGTCCTGTTCCACGCGGCTGCGGATGCCCTGGGGGCGCCGGGCGACGACGTCGTGCAGCGCGGCGTCACGCAGGGCCTCGGCCACCGCCTCGTCCGGGACCGACGGGTCCCACAGCGCCACGTTGTCCCGCACCGTCCCCTCGAAGAGGAAGACGTCCTGGTCGACGAAGGACACGGAGGCGGCCAGCGCGCCCCTGGGGATGTCCTCCAGCCGCTGCCCGTCGATCCGGATCGTGCCCTCCCACGGGCTGTAGAGCCCGGAGATGAGCCGGGAGACCGTCGACTTGCCACTGCCCGATCCACCCACGAGCGCGACCTGCTGCCCGGGTCCCACGGACAGCGAGAAGTCCTTGAGCAGGGGCGCGTCGAGAGGGCTGTACCCGAAGGTGATCTCCTCCAGCGTCACATGGCCCATGAGGCGCCGGGTGCTGGCCACCGGCTCGGGCCGGGAGTAGAGGGGGTCCACGGGAAAGTTCTCGACGTCCTTGAGCCGGGCCACGTCGGCGGCGAAGTCCTGGATGCGCCCCGCCACCCCGTTGAGACGGGTGACCGGTGCGGTGAACCGCGTCACCAGCGCCTGGAAGGCGACGAGCAGACCGATCGACAGATGCCCCTCGACGGAACGCAGACCGCCGATCCAGAGGATCAGCGCACTGTTGAGGGTCGCGAGGGCCGGAGCGACGACACCCAGCCATGCGCTGGGAACGCCCAGGCGCTGCTGCTCGTCGAGCGTGGTGGCGTGCTGCCCCGCCCACCGGCGGAAGTACCCGTCCTCGCCGCCGGTCGCCTTCATCGTCTCGATCAGCTGGAGACCGGTGTACGAGGTGTTCGTCAGCCGCGCGCTGTCGGCCCGCAGCTTCTGGGTCCCGGTGGCCCGCAGCCGCACGACGATCCGCATCGCGACGACGTTGAGCAGCGCGATCCCCACCCCGACCGCCGTCAGCTGCGGATCGTAGGTCCACAGCAGGAAGGCGTAGAGGAGGACGACGACGCCGTCCACCCCGGCCGCGGTGAGGTCCCGTGCGAGCGTCTCGGCCACCGCGTCGTTGGACTGCAGGCGCTGCACCAGGTCGGCGGGGCTGCGCTGGGAGAAGAAGGTCACCGGGAGCCGCAGCAGATGACGGAAGAACCGTGCGCTGCCGAGCGTGGAGGTGATGATGCGTCCGTGCAGCAGGTTCGCCTGCTGCAGCCAGGTCAGGACGACGGTGAGGGCGACGGTCGTGCCCATCGCGGCGAACAGGACGCCCAGCAGGGACGTCTGCTCACCGATCATGAACGTGTCGATGTAGGTGCGGCTCAGCGCCGGCAGGGTCGCTCCCACCGCGACCAGCAGCAGACTGGCGAGCAGGGCGGCGAGCATCGTGCCCGTCGTCCCGCGCAGCCGTGCGGGCAGGGACGCCATGACGCCGGGTCTGCGGCCCCCTCGCCGGAAGTCCTCCCCGGGTTCGAGGACGAGGACGACTCCGGTGAAGCTGGTGTCGAAGTCCTCGGCGGACACGAACCTGCGCCCCTTGCCGGGGTCGTTGATGTGCACCCCGCGACGCCCGAGACGGCGACCCGGCCCCTCGTACACGACGTAGTGGTTGAACTCCCAGAACAGGATGGCCGGCCCCTGGACGTCCGCCAGGGCGGCGGGCTCCATCTGCATGCCCTTGGCCCGCAGACCGTAACCACGGGCGGCCTTCAGCACGTTGCTGGCGCGCGAGCCGTCGCGCGACACACCGCACGCGATCCGCAGCTCCTCCAGCGGTACGTGGCGGCCGTGATGCCCGAGCACCATCGCCAGCGAGGCGGCGCCGCACTCCACCGCCTCCATCTGGAGCACGGTGGGGCTGCGTACGGTCCTGGTCCTCCCGCCCTCCCGGCCGGGCCCGGACCGAGAGCGCCGCCCGGCGCCGGACCGGCGCTCGGGGCGGTGACGCCCGCGGCCGGCGGGCGGCAGCTTCTGTGCGGCGGGGGAGGGGTGAGGAGCGGTCACGGGAGCAGCCAATCGATCGGGCGCTGGTCGGTGAGGCGGACGGAGCCGGTGGCCAGGGTCATCGAGCCGATCCCGTACGGCGGTCCGTCGGCGGAGGACCACCGGTAGCCCGACTCCGTCGAGGCCGCGCGTTCGATCCGGACCACGACGGCGAGCGGCCTGCCGTGCCGGGAGAACTGCTCCCCGAGCTGCGCGTCGCCGAGGAAACGGGTGATCTGCTGCTCCGTCTGCGCGCTCCTGCCGACCGCGGCCACCTTGCCGCGAAGCACCCCGTACTGCTGTGCGGGGACCGACTGGACGGTGAGGTCGACCGACGCGCCCACGGGGACAGAGGCCGCCTTGCCGCCCGAGACGTACAGCAGGGCGACCAGTGGGTCGTGGGAGCCTCCGGTCCGCTCGACGCTCGCCACGTCCGTGCCGGTGGTGACCACCGCGCCGATCGTCGCGCTGACGGAGGTGAGCCGGCCGGCGTCGATCGTGCGGACGACGCGTTCGCCGTCCTGGGTGCGGACCTTGAGCAGGGGGGAGTCGCGTGGCAGTGACGTGCCCTCGTCGGCCAGTACCTCGGTGATCTGGCCGGACACGGGGCTCTGCAGGATGTAACTGCCCCTGGAGTGCGTGAGGATGCCGGGGGCATCGAGCGTGCTCGCGACGGAACCCGTCACCGCCCAGAAGCAGGCACCGGCCATCACCACGAGGGTCACGACGAGGACGAGCAGACCCTGCGGGCGGGCGAAGCGCACGGGGAGGTCGAGCTGTTCGGGCGACTGCAGCTTCGAGAGGGCCTGCTGACGGAACTGCACGGGACGCTTCCTCACCTCGGTCGGCACCGAGCCCCGGAACCGACCGGTTCCGGGGCTCGGCGGGCACTGCCGTCTCTCAGAGACCGGCGGTGAGGCCGGTGGCCAGACCGGTGACCGCGCCCGTGTTCACGCCGGTGGCCGACTCGACGAGACCCGTGACCGAGCCGACGACGCCGGTGACCGGGACGATGCCCTCGACGGTGCCCGTGACGTTGCCGACGAGGCCGCCGACGAGGCCGCCCGAGACGTTGTCGAGGTCGCTGTCGGAGATCTCGGCGGTCTCGACCTGGGGGGTGTGGTTCATGATGAGCGCCCTTCGTATGGGAATTGCTATTCACGGAAACCCGTGCTGCGGCCTCCGTATGGCCCAGGATCAAAGCACGCCCACGCCTCGGGCAGCGAATCGGACCGAGGTCGATCGGTGGTTGCCGGGCCGTCGGAATCGATTTTTCTGCACAAGCGTCCATTCCGTGTCGGCGGATCCTTCACGAGTTTCACCGGATGAATTCTCCGCGGTCGCACGGCCGCATGCCCCAACTGGGGCAGTACGGCCCCAATCGCCTCACGAGGTGGACTGGACCTGCGAGTTCGCTTCGTCTCCGGTGATCGTTGTGGGCGTGCCGTGTGCAGATCCGCCGGACTGCGGGGCGGCCCGATTCGCGCGCGCAGGCGATTCGCGTCGCCGAATAATGCTCGGAAGGTATCGATATTCACGCCATTGTAAAAGATGAGCGAGTGTCTTTTTCCGGCCCGGGTTTCCGGAGTGGATGCGCCCATGAAGCGCATTCAGGTTTTGTGTGATCGTGAGGCCACGCGACCTCCGGAGAGATGGAGGAACTGTGCCGTCCGTGCGGAGCCGATCGAGGAGCGTGGTGCGAGACGGGGTGGACGGGGAGGTGCGGGCGCGGGGCTGCGGGCGCGGGGTGGGGCGGGGTGTGGGGGTGACCGCATTCATCCGATGAACCGGCTGCACGACCCTTCTCTCCGTCCCGTGGGCGGCGCTACGATCGGCCTGCTCTATGGGAGCGCTCCCATTTCTGTCGGTCCCCTACCGCCGCTGTGCGGCGGCCCAGCTCGGAGAGGACGTTTCCGTGCGCCTCAGCACCAGACCGATCGCCGCCCTGGTGGCGGCACTTGCCCTCACCGCCGGGTTAGCGATCACCGGAACGCCGGCCGTGGCACGTCCGGATGACGGTCGCGCCGTCGCCCAGGCATCCGATGTGTCCATCGCGGCGGACACCTACACGTGGAAGAACGCGAGGATCGACGGCGGCGGCTTCGTGCCGGGCATCGTCTTCAACCGGTCCGAGAAGAACCTCGCCTACGCCCGAACCGACATCGGTGGTGCCTACCGCTGGGACCAGTCGGGCAAGCAGTGGAAGCCGTTGCTCGACTGGGTGGACTGGGACCGGTGGGGCTGGTCCGGGGTGGTCAGCCTGGCCTCGGACACCGTGGATCCCGACAACGTGTACGCGGCGGTCGGCACGTACACCAACAGCTGGGACCCGACGAACGGCGCGGTTCTGCGCTCCTCGGACCGCGGGGCCTCCTGGAAGGCGACCACGCTGCCCTTCAAGCTCGGTGGCAACATGCCGGGGCGCGGCATGGGGGAGCGGCTCGCGGTCGACCCCAACAAGAACTCCGTGCTGTACCTCGGTGCTCCCAGCGGCAAGGGACTGTGGCGTTCCACGGACTCCGGGGTCACCTGGTCGCAGGTGTCCGCGTTCCCCAACCCGGGTAACTACGCCGCCGATCCGACCGACACCAGCGGCTACGGCAACGACAACCAGGGCATCGTCTGGGTGACGTTCGACGAGCGGTCCGGGAGCGCCGGCAGCGCCACCAAGGACATCTACGTCGGCGTCGCCGACAAGCAGAACACCGTCTACCGCTCCACGGACGGCGGTTCCACCTGGTCGAGGATCGCCGGCCAGCCGACCGGATACCTCGCCCACAAGGGGGTTCTCGACTCCGCCACGGGCTACCTCTACCTGACGACGAGCGACACGGGTGGCCCGTACGACGGAGCCAAGGGCCAGATCTGGCGCTACGACACAGGGTCCGGCGCGTGGAAGGATGTCAGCCCCGTCACGGAGGCGGACGTCTACCACGGATTCAGCGGCCTGT
Source organism: Streptomyces sp. NPDC059166 (assembly GCF_042755185.1). NCBI lineage: Bacteria > Bacillati > Actinomycetota > Actinomycetes > Kitasatosporales > Streptomycetaceae > Streptomyces > Streptomyces sp. NPDC059166. The sequence continues at coordinate 196,379 of NZ_JBHZCI010000007.1, forward strand.
CCGTCGACCGGCAGAAGCCGGGAACCCTGATGGCGACGGCTTACAGCTCCTGGTGGCCGGACACCCAGATCTTCCGGTCCACGGACAGCGGCGCCACCTGGACCAGGGCCTGGGACTTCACCAGTTACCCCAACCGATCCGACCGCTACACGATGGACATCTCCTCCTCGCCGTGGCTCAGCTGGGGAGCCAACCCCTCGCCGCCCGAGACCGCACCCAAGCTGGGATGGATGACCGAGTCACTGGAGATCGACCCGTTCGACTCGAACCGGATGATGTACGGCACCGGTGCCACTGTCTACGGGACCGAGAACCTCACGCAGTGGGACTCCGGCGGCAAGTTCAAGATCACACCCATGGTGAAGGGGCTCGAGGAGACCGCGGTCAACGACCTGGCGAGCCCTCCTTCCGGAGCTCCCCTGCTCAGCGCACTCGGTGACATAGGCGGCTTCCGGCACACGGACCTGGACGCCGTGCCCGCCATGATGTTCACCTCGCCGAACCTGGACTCGACCACCAGCCTGGACTTCGCGGAGAAGTCTCCCGGCACGGTGGTCCGGGTGGGGAACGCCGACGCGGCACCTCACATCGGCTTCTCCACGGACAACGGAGCCAACTGGTTCCAGGCATCCGAGCCTTCCGGGGTCACCGCGGGCGGTACGGTCGCGGCGGCCGCGGACGGCAGCGGCTTCGTCTGGAGCCCGGAGGGCGCGGGCGTCCACCGCACCACCGGTTACGGGAACTCCTGGACCGCCTCCACCGGCATTCCGGCCGGGGCGACGGTCGAGTCCGACCGGGTGAACCCGAAGAAGTTCTACGGATTCAAGGCCGGCACCTTCTACGTGTCGACCGACGGCGGCGCCAGCTTCACCGCGAAGGCGAGCGGCCTGCCCGCCGAGGGGAACGTCCGCTTCAAGGCCCTGCCCGGCACCGAGGGCGACATCTGGTTCGCGGGCGGCTCGGCAGCGGGCACGTACGGGCTGTGGCGTTCGACCGACTCGGGCGCGACGTTCACCCGGTTCGCCGGTGTGGAACAGGCCGACAGCGTGGGCTTCGGCAAGGCGGCCCCGGGTGCGTCGTACCAGACGGTCTTCGTCAGCGCGAAGATCGGCGGAGTGCGCGGCATCTTCCGGTCCACCGACAAGGGTGCGACGTGGACGAGGATCAACGACGACGCCCACCAGTGGGCCTGGACGGGTGCCGCCATCACGGGCGACCCACGGGTGTACGGCCGGGTCTACGTCTCCACCAACGGACGCGGCATCCAGGTCGGGGAGACATCCGACAGCGGGGGAGGCGGAACGGATCCCGATCCTGATCCCGACCCGGACCCGGATCCCGATCCCGACCCGGAGCCGGGGGACTCCTCCTGCGCCGTGACCTACAAGATCACCAACCAGTGGTCGGGTGGATTCCAGGCCGATGTATCGGTCACCAACACGGGTTCCACGCCGTACGACGGCTGGCAGTTGGTCTGGTCCTTCCCGGGGAACCAGAAGGTCGGCCAGATGTGGAACGCCTCCTACCAGCAGTCCGGGGCGAAGGTGACGGCGAAGGACGCCGGCTGGAACGGCAAGGTGGCACCGGGTTCCACCGCCGGCTTCGGCTTCACCGGTACGACCACCGGGGTCAGTACCGCCCCGGCCGCGTTCACGCTGGACGGTGAGGCCTGCACCGTCGGATGACCTGGTCGGGCCGGTGCGGGGCAGGGCCTCGCACCGGCCCGCCCGGCGACGTGCCCCTCACACCGTGGAGCCTGGGGGACACGCGGCCGGCCGAGCGGGCGGGTCGAGCACGACGTGGGGCCCGGCGAAAACCCCCCGGGCCCCCCCCTACCAAGAGCTCACACTGCTAAAAACA
>NZ_JBHZCI010000007.1:198248-199159 GCF_042755185.1 Streptomyces sp. NPDC059166
GGGGGGCCGGCCCCCCCCCCCGCCCCGCCGGGCCCGGCCCCCCCCACCCCGTGGCCCTGGGGGCCCCCGCGGCCGCCCGCGGGGGGGGGCCGCCCCCGCGGGGGGCCCCGGCGAACCCCGCGGGCCCCCACGCTTCCGATGAGCAGACCGTGCTCATCTCATCCCGGCTCAGGGAAAGGAGACCACCTGGGACGGGATGGTCGACGTACCGGATGTCGGGGATCCGGTGTTGTTGATGACGTGTTCGTACTGCCCCTGGCCGCCGAGGGAGACGACGAGCAGGTCGTGGAACTTCACCCCGGGCTTCACCGGGGCCTGGAATCCGTGCTGCTGACGGATGGTCGGGTCGACGTTGAAGTAGCAGTAGCTGCCCATGCCCCAGCCCTCGTGGGTGGTGACGGAGTCGCCCACCTTGTAGGCGGCGTACCCCTTGATTCCGCCGTTCTGGATGGCCGCCTGGTTCGGGGCGTCGTACGCCTTCTCGTTCTGGAAGAAGATCGTCTTCCCGTTCTCCCCGTACCACTGCACGTCGTACTTGTTGAAGTGCTCGACGAACAGTCCGGTGGCCAGCACGTCGTCACCGTTGACCCGGAGCCCGTAGTCCGAGCGGTTGGTCTCCCAGCCGACCCCGTCGCCGTGGTCGGCGCGCCACAGCCAGGTGTGGTCGATGATGGTGTCGTCGCTGTTGACCACCATGCCGGTGGTCGCCTTCCCGGCCCCTGCGCCGCCGACCCGGACGAACACGTCCTGGAGGCTGGTCGGGTTGGCGGAGTGGTCCGCGGAGGCGCCCTCCGGGCCCACCTGGACGAGGACCTGGGAGTTGACCGGTCCCGCGTCGACGAGGAGTCCGGCGAGCTTGACGCCGTCGACGTCTCCGACCTTGATCGCGGTGACCCCGTTGTCGGGGATGA